>JAIXOS010000124.1 GCA_027486695.1 Chitinophagaceae bacterium
CAACACCAGTAGCTTCCTTTTCTATTTTGTACACCTGTAATGCTGCCCACGCATGTACCGGCGGATTGACATCGCCAAAGTTCCATTCGTACGCAGGCAGTTGTCCGTCGGGTTTCATATACCACTCGCGCATGATGAGCAACAGTTGGTGCTTGGCAAAAGTGGCATCTATCATAGCCATCGGAATACAATGGAAAGCCAAATCCCAAGCGGCATACCAAGGATACTCCCATTTATCGGGCATTAAAATGATGTCTTGATTTTTCAGGTGCTTCCAATCGCTGTTGCGTCCATTTTTTTTGTTATCATTTACCGGGTGTACGCCATCGGTTGTGGCAAGCCATTTTTCTACATCGTAATGATAAAACTGCTTGCTCCACAGCAAACCGGCAAAAGCTTGTCGTTGAATTTGCAACAAATCGGGGCTAGCTGTTTTTGGTAAAAAAGCATCATAAAAATCGTCGGCTTGCGCTTTTCGACTAGCAAAAACCGATTCAAAACCTTGCGTAAATGCATTGTCGTAATACTTATTACATAGCCTTGCATAAATGGTTTTGGTAGCACCTCCGGCAATAGTTAGTTTATAAACGGGTGCGCATTTGGTACCTGTTTTTCGTCGGCGAAGTTCTTCGGTGTGTTGGTTGTGAATGATGGCTTTGTGAAAAGCATCTTTTACAAAAGGGGTTTTATTGGGTATGCCCAATATTCTTTCAGTATTGGTTTCGTTGTCGGTAAACAACAAGTCGTCGGGATACTGAAAGTAAAAGTAATATTTTCCCAGGCGGTCATGTTCAGCTTTTACGGCGGTTTTAGTAAGTGCCGTAATATTGGGTTTTTTGTACTCTACCGGATCGCTTGTTTTTTCTCTGTTGTAAAACCACAGTGTGGGTAATACAGTAATAGGTGCAGGTAAATGATAGCGATTGGTAATGTCTATTTTAATGTAAATATCCTGCGAACCTTGTTTGGCATAGGTGATTTTCACATCAAAATATTCGTCGTGGTCAAAAATACCGGTATCTAATATTTCGTATTCTGGATCGAGTTTTGTTTTTTGCTTATTAATGGTAACAAGTTGGTTGTACGGAAAGGCTTTTTGTGGATACTTGTACAAATATTCCATGTAGTAATGTGTAGGCACATTATCTAGGTAATAGTATAGTTCTTTAACATCTTCGCCGTGGTTGCCTTCATTGTTTCCGAGGCCAAACAAACGTTCTTTGAGTATCGGGTCTTTGCCATTCCAAAGCGACACGGCAAAGCAAAGATTTTGAAAATAATCGCTAATACCAGCTAGGCCATCTTCGCCCCATTGGTATACACGCGAATGGGCGTGGTCGTGTGGAAAATAATTCCATGCATCGCCATGTGGACCATAGTCTTCCCTTACGGTACCCCATTGGCGTTCGCTTAGGTAAGGGCCCCACTGTTCTAATGGTATTGGCTTGCGACTGTTTACGTCTAGTCGTTGTTGTTCTGCTGTCATATAGGGGTTACTTTATCTAAATTAAAAGCAAATATGCTATTGCGTTTAATGTTGTACAATTACTGTTTTTACAGCAAACAATCGTGTTGTAACAGCAACAATATAAACCATGCTGTGTAAATGAGCAAATTTTATTGTTCAGTTGCGTGATAAAAAGGTAAAATACAACTTGAAAAAGCGAAACTAAAGGCGCAACAAGTAATGCTACATGTAAAGAAAAATGTATAGATATAGACTAGCACAGAATTGATGCTCTATAAGGGCAAAGTAGCAATACAAATCCATCACCACTACTCGTGCACTAAGCATCCCCAAATTTAAGGAAGTACTTTGTTTAAATATTTAAGCAGGGCGTCGTTATGTAAATTAAAAGCAACAATTGTGCCTTTTGGATTCACAAGTACATTAAAAGGAATGGTTTTGAGCACATAGGGTGCTACAATTTTACTTTTCCATTGTTTTAAATCGCTTACATGGTGCCAATGCATTTGGTCGGCCACAATAGCGTGCATCCATTCTTGTTTATTGGAGTCGAGCGAAACACCCAATATATCAAAATTGCTGTTTTTGTATTTTTGATAGGCTGCCACTAACGCCACGTTATCGTTGCGAGATTCCTTGTGCCAACTAGCCCAAAATTGTACCAACACAAATTTTCCGCGTAAACTATCGAGCCCAAAATAACGCCCCGCAGTATCCTGCAAACTAATTGGAGGTGCCGGTTGGTTGAGCAAAGCATAATGGGGCACTGTTTTGCGAATCACTTGGTGAATATGGTTGATACCGAAGTGTTGCGGATATTTTTTTTCTGCAAGCTGTGCTAAATGCAACACTTCTTCCGGGGCTAGGCTTGCCATACTTTTTGCCAATAAATAGAACGTAAAAGCGGGGCTATTGGTGCGCGCTACGGCATTGCGAATGAGATCGTTTACCTTATTCAATTGGTTGGTTTCTGTTAATTGAATAACGGTATGCAAACTATCGGTCATAGGCAAATTGCGCAGCGAATCGTTGGTGGTTAACACCTCCAATAGTTTGGGGTATTCTTTTTTATAGGCATCCAAAAAATAGTGGATGCTTTCAGAGGCTTTTGAGCCTTCTGTTTGGTACTTGGCATATTGTTGCACATTCAATGCCACCTGCACGTTTGGCACATCATTGATTAAGAGTACTTGCGGCCCCTTTTCCAATACCAACAAATACAAGCCCTCATCTGGTGCAAGGGTGGTAAGGCGAAACGTACTATCGCTTTGTAGCAAGGTACTATCCACTACTATTGGCGCATTGGCACCGTAAGGCAGGTGCTGCAAATACAGCTTACGATGGGTTGCATGGTTTATTTTACCCGTTACGGTAAAATGGTGGTTATTATTGGGTTTGCAGCCACACAGCAGCCACAGCAATAGTGGCAACAAACATGGGAAGGGTTTAACAGCTAGGGGAAACATAGCAGTTTGCATTAGTTTGCCAATTTTTCTTGCAATAAGGTGGTTACCACTTTTGGATCAGCTTTGCCTTTGCTTAATTTTTTTACTTCGCCTACAAACAAACCAATCAATCCTTTTTTACCTTTTTTGTATTCCGCCACTTTATCGGGCATGTTGTTGATGGCTGTTTGAACCCAATTATCTAGTTCGTTGGCATCGCTTACTTGTACTATGTTGAGGGCTTCTGCTTCGAGGAGTGGATTGCCGTTTGTGTGCATCAATACGGGCAACAATTTGGCTGAAGCAATGGAAAAATTCACTTTTCCTTCTTCTACCAATTGAATTAAGGCTGCAAATGTAGCCGGCTGTAATGTACAATCGGCAAAAGACTGTTGGTGCTCGTTCAAGTATTGGCGAATAGGACCAAGCATCCAATTGGCAATGGCTTTAAACTGTTGTGCAACTGCCGCTACCGATAAAAAATAATCGGCTGTTGCTTTTTCATCGGTTAGTTGTGCTGCATCGTAAGCGCTGAGTCCGTATTTTTCTTGTAATGTAAGTTGCAATTGTTGCGGTAGCAAAGGCATTTGAGCGGCAATTCCATCTATCAAATCGTTGGTTAGGTGAAAAGGTGCTAAATCCGGATCGGCAAAATAGCGGTAGTCGTTGGCTTCCTCTTTGTCGCGAATCGAAAACGTCGTATCGTTTGTAGCATCAAAGCTGCGGGTTTGTTGTGTAATGGTTCCGCCACTTTCTACCACCCGAATCATACGCTCTATTTCAAAATCGATAGCTTTTTTTACATTTCTGATGCTGTTCAGGTTTTTAACTTCTACTTTGGTGCCAAGTTCGGTGGCGCCTTTTAGTCGGATAGACACATTGGCATCGCAACGCAGGCTTCCTTCTTCCATATTGCCATCGCAAACATCTATCCACTGTACCAATCTGCGCAGTTCGGTTACATACTGATAAGCTTCCTCGCTGCTAGCAAGGCAGGGTTCGGTTACAATTTCTACCAACGGCGTACCCGCACGGTTTAAATCAATGCACGTAATATCGTCGTGTAAATCGTGAATACTTTTGCCCGCATCTTCTTCCATATGGATGCGGTTGAGGGCAATGTCTTTGCTACCGAGTGAGGTATGTATGGTTACTGTTCCTCCCTTGCAAATGGGCGTGGTATGTTGGCTAATTTGGTAGCCTTTGGGTAAATCGGGGTAAAAATAATTTTTCCGGGCAAAATAATTGTCCTTTTCTATTTCGCAGCCACAGGCCAATCCTAGTTTAATGGCATATTCTACCGCAAGTTGGTTGGTTTTGGGTAAAGTACCAGGATGCCCCATGGTAATAGGGCTAATGTGTGTATTGGGAGCGGCACCAAATGCAATGCTATCGCCACAGAACAATTTGCTATTGGTTTTTAATTGTGCATGTACTTCCAAACCTATTACGGCTTCGTACTTATCGGCTGCTAGTTGACTCATGTAGTTATGTAAAGGCAGGTGTTTAAAAGATGCAAATGTATTTGTTTGGTTTGATTAATACACCAAACTACCACTTGGCAAGGGCAACTAAATTTTGTTGGTAGCGCTATCGGTTTTCTTACTTTCAAACAACCACCAAAAGCGTTTTTTGGGTTGGGTGGTATAATTGGCGCGCATGTACTGTTGTATGTGGTGCATGGCTTCGTCTACATCGTCGGTGAGTAGTATCAATTCCATATCCGATGCAGAAACAGTACCTTCCTCTATCATGAGTTGTATATAATTGACCAACGGTTGATAATAGCTTTTGCCAAACAACACTACCGGAAATTGTGTAATGGTTTTTGTTTGTATTAAGGTAAGTGTTTCGAACAGTTCGTCCATAGTACCAAAACCACCGGGCAATATGATGAAAGCGTAAGAATACTTGATCATCAAAGTTTTACGCACAAAAAAATACTTAAACTCAAAGCTTGTTTGCACATAGGGATTGGGTGCTTGCTCAAAGGGCAATTTGATATTGCACCCTACCGATTTTCCGCCTGCTTCAAAAGCACCTCTATTGGCCGCTTCCATTAGTCCCGGTCCGCCGCCTGTCATGGTGGTAAAACCAAGTTCGTGAATGCGCTTACCAAATGTTCTTGCTATGGCATAATAAGGATGCGACTCTTTAAATCGTGCACTACCAAATACGGTAATACATGGCCCAATAAAATGCAGTATTCGAAAGCCTTTGATAAACTGAACCAACACATTCCACGCATACCGCAATTCGTGGAAGCGAGACTTTGCACCTTCGAGAAAAAAACGGTCTTCGCCTTTAGGTGGGCGACTATTATTATTGTTCATAAAATGCTTATTGATGTATAAAACTAACCGAAAGTTGGAAATGAGTATCCTGACTTTCGTCTTTTTTTCAGAAATCGATGGTTGGATGGGCTCAAGTTTGACTGATACAAGTCTGTGCATCAGTAGTACTACTGTAGCTTCAGCAGTAGGAATTCCATTGTACTCGTTGCAATGAATTAGAATAACTTTGCTTTTGCGTTCCGCTTGCCACCTTAAGCCCTAAACCTCCTACCTTACGCCTTCTCACTCCCCCTTCCGTGTACTCTGTGAACCAACTCCGTGCTCTCTGTGGTTAAA
>JAIXOS010000104.1 GCA_027486695.1 Chitinophagaceae bacterium
ACAATGACCGTATTGATGGCTACCGGAAATGCTGCAGCTATCCCAAAAGGTTTTTTGGATTCTGTAAGAACCATCACCGCTACTATTGCTATTGAAATGGGAGAGGTACCTTACCAAACTACGCACTACTTTGCTTTATTTGCTATTGCTGCTTTATTGTTTCTGATTACGCTTATTGTGAATTTTATAGGTGAATATTTTGCCAATCGTTTAAGAAAATTCCACGCCTAATGAATACGAAAAATATACGCAATACGTTCAATTGGATGATTCTTTGCGGCAGTACCTTTATCGTTTGTATGTTCTTAGGGGTTATTATATGGGATATTTTCTCTAAAGGTTTCTCCAGTTTGTCGTGGCGTTTTGTTTCCGCTTTTCCAACCAATGGAATGACACAAGGCGGCATTTTACCCGCTATTGTGGGTACGGTTATCCTCACTTTCATTACCACTTTATTTGCCGTACCCTTTGGGGTAGCCTGTGCTATATACCTAAACGAATATGCCAAGCCCTCATTGCTGACCAATATTATTCGCGCCTCTATCAGAAATTTAGCTGGCATTCCCTCCATCATTTATGGCTTATTTGGATTAGCGTTATTTGTACAAGCCTTGCATTTGGGTACTTCTATTTTATCTGCCGGACTCACGTTGGGCTTGCTTTCCTTGCCTTACATTATCACCACTACCGAAGAAGCCTTAAAAAGAATACCTAATAGTTTGCGTGAAGCTACTTTGGCTTTGGGTGTAACACAGGCTGAAACGATAAAAGATGTAGTATTGCCTAAAGCATTGCCCGGCATTTTAACGGGCGTTATTCTTACACTTTCCAGAGCTGCCGGAGAAACCGCACCTATCTTATTTACAGGCGTTGCTTTTTATATTAATGGCGTAAGCGCTTCAGCCAACCAAGAGTTTATGGCATTGCCTTATCATTTATATATGCTATCTACACAACACAATGCCATAGAGCAAGTGCGACCTTTAGCCTACGGAACTGCAACGGTATTGATATTGTTGGTATTTGTGTTGAATATTATTGCTTTTTATGTACGATTTAAAAACAGAATACAAGATTAATTATGGATACCATCAAACTAAGAGCCGAAAATCTAAATCTGTATTTTGGAAAAAAACAAATTCTGAAAAATATAAGCATTGATTTTCCAAAAAATCAGGTAACCTCTTTAATTGGTCCATCGGGTTGTGGCAAATCTACCTTGCTTCGCAGTTTTAATCGGATGCACGATTTATCGCCCGATGCTAGAATAGAAGGCAAATTGTTTTTAGATGATTTGGATTTGTACGACAAAAAAAATTCAGTAACGGATATTCGTAAACGAATAGGTATGGTTTTTCAAAAACCCAATCCATTGCCCAAAAGCATTTATGAAAATCTTTCTTATGCTTTAAAAATTCACAATTATCCCAAAAATGAAATTCCTGATTTAATAGAAAATGCTTTGAAAGA
This sequence comes from Chitinophagaceae bacterium, assembly GCA_027486695.1. Taxonomy (GTDB): domain Bacteria; phylum Bacteroidota; class Bacteroidia; order Chitinophagales; family Chitinophagaceae; genus Parasediminibacterium. The sequence goes on from JAIXOS010000104.1 coordinate 1,471, forward strand.
AAGTTTTTTGTGGGACGAAGTAAAAGATGAATTAAAAAAACCTGCGGTAAAATTATCTGGTGGTCAGCAACAACGCCTTTGCATAGCCCGTACCGTGGTGCTACGACCCGAAGTAATTTTGATGGATGAACCTTGCTCTGCACTCGATCCCATCAGCACCAAAAAAATAGAAGAATTGATACTGAAACTGAAAAAGGATTTTACCATTGTAATTGTTACGCATAATATGCAACAAGCACAACGTATTTCAAACAAAGTGGCGTTTATGTATTTAGGCGAATTAATAGAATTTGACACTTGTGACGCTATTTTCAATCACCCTAAACACGAGCTAACGCAAAATTATATTGGTGGACATTTTGGATAAATAGCAAAACATCAGCTAACAGGGGTTGGGCAATAGTAATGCATGACAGAACTCGTATCGCAACTTTTGGAACGTTACTCCACTTCAATTCCCGCTCTACTTAACACAACCGACCTATTAGAGAGTTACTAATGTTCCTCAAAATGGTTGTTTACATTGGGTTACCGTATAACACGAGTCAGACAGCTTACGCTTGTTTATAAACAAAAAAGGTTAGCTCAAAAACTTTGAGTAAACCTTTTTGATAGATAAAGAGTGGCAAGGAATGCTGTGCAACAAGTAGCTTTAAGCATATTGCTTCATCAGCTAAAAGAGATTTCCGCTAATCCCACAATCGTATTGGCAAAGTACCAATACAACGCAGCACAACAGTTTTCTGCCATATTTTCAATTCCCTTTTACTTTTACCTTTCCCTACCTAGCTGTTTGCTGGTTGTTACAATTTTTACATCAGTTTTTAAAATTGTAACAGGCTTGTTACAATTTCTGTGTTACATTTTAAATTGTAACAAAAAAAATTGTAACAGCCGTTTTGTTGAAATACTTTTTTGAACGTAAGCACAACAAAATGTTTGCAACAAGAATTAGGACAATGAATAGCTAAATTTTAATTTATATTGTGGCTGGGAGCGTTTATTTTTGAGTTAGCGGTCATTGTACCGAGCTAAGTAAACAAATTTGAAGTCAAAATATATTGAAAAATTGAAAATATTAATATGAGCATACAACATCATTACAGAGCGACTATTAAGTGGACAGGAAATAAAGGAACAGGAACTGACAATTATAGAAGTTACGAAAGGAGTCATCAAATAATTGTCGAAAACAAATCCGACATTTTGGGTTCGTCTGACCCAGCATTTCGTGGTGATAAAACTAAACATAATCCCGAAGACCTTTTAGTTTCCGCTTTATCATCTTGTCACATGCTTTGGCATTTACATTTATGTTCAGAAGCAGGAGTAATCGTTTTAGACTATATTGACAATGCGACAGGAATAATGATTGAAACTTCAAATGGTGGTGGACATTTTTCTGAAGTTACATTAAATCCAATAGTTACAGTAAAGGAACAATGTATGGTTGACAAAGCCAACGAATTACATAAAAAAGCGAATGAACTTTGCTTTATTGCAAACTCTGTTAACTTTCCAGTTAGGCATAATCCGACAACTAAATTATAATCATAACGAAAATAATTAAGAAAAACAACGAACCGGTAACAAGAGGTTTGGCAATAGTGGGGGGCGGCAAAACTCGTAGTTCAACTTTGGGAACTTTATTCTACTTCGGTTCCAGCTCAACAGAACGCAACCAAACAGCAGGAACTAATACCCTACATTTATATCTTTATTTAACGGGCGACGGCCAAGCGTGACACAACTCAATGCCCTACCATCGCCAAGCATCGAACATTGCCTGTCATTCCCCATTTTCCAGCTACGGAAATACATCCCGAAGCTAACGAAATGGCAAAATTTTGAGTAAACCTTTTTGATAGATAA
>JAIXOS010000008.1 GCA_027486695.1 Chitinophagaceae bacterium
AACAAAGAATCATGGATGATTCTAGCCTTATCGTTAAGATTCAATCTAGCTTTGAGTCTGCTGGCAAATCCTACAAATTCATAACTGTAAGGGAATGGTTTCGACAAGACAAAGAAAAGTCTCGCACTAAAGAGGTAGTTGATATTGTTACCAAACATTACGGTATCAGTGAGAATGACCTTTTCGAGGTTCCAGAGTTTGAAAATGTTCATTAGTTTTTCTGTTTTTATATAATACTAAAATATATCGCCAAAATGGAAAGTATTAAAAACGTGCATATTACATGCCAAAAGGTAAAGACTTCCTCAAATGCTTATAAAATAGTAATTGAGAAAATTCTTTCAATTGACCAAGTGCTATTAATAGGCACTGGAGATTTTCAAAACATGCTACCGTTGTATTTAGAGAATGTTCTAATGGCCTTAAATATTCAAAAAGGTAGTAATCCTAATTTCCCTTGGATTAGCATGTCTGAATTAAGCAGATTGAGTTCAGTACCTAGTTATCAATTTAATTACCTACGTGAGCTTTTAAGGGTTATGGTAGCCAATGGTACTATTAATCAATCGGAACATGTTCCAGTATTAGGAAGTCGGGTTCATTTTTATTCAATATCCTCAAACCTTAGATAATATGACAATTACCATTTATGAAACCCGATTTAGATTAAAAGAAATCTGGGAAAATGCCAAAAAGATTGGAGTAAGGCCTACTATCAAAATAGTTAGTGATAATTCAGACAAAGAAGCTGTTTTAACGCTTACCATGCTTTTTGATGAATACATCAGATTAAGAAGATTTGAAACCACAAAAAGCAACGCTCATGAGTAAGCCATTAACAAAAGAGGAGGCTAAACTCATGCTTGAGTTAGGCATGGCCATTTTTCATAATACGTTTTTACCTGGTGAATTTATTCGCAAGGTTAATAATAAATTGATTGATGAGGCAGGACTAGAGCTAGAAGAGGCTGGATTTTGGAGGTATAGAAATAAACCTGTATTTGATGATTTGTGGTTTGTCTTTGATGAAGATTTATTGAATAAAGGTCAGTTAAACAGGCATGCCAATAAAATTGCCAATTCTATTTCCTTAATAGGAAAACTAAAACATGTTTCAATAACAGGTCAAGATTTAACAGGGTTTGAAAGTCATTATGAACTTAAGGATGTAACCTTAATAGAGCTTCTTTCTTTCCTGTCAGACCAATCAGAAGCAATAACCTTAATTACTATTAAACCTTAAAATATCAATCAATATGGCTAATAATCATATCAAAATTAATGTAGGGACTATTGAACATATGATTCATGAAACTACCCTAAAAAAGCTTTACCTAATCTATTCAGACCATTGCTACAAAATGTCAATAATTCCAGAAGACCGTTTCGAGGAAGAAAAGTGGCTCAAGCACTTTCAAGAGATAGAGACTAATCAATATCCCACCTATAAACTATTTGAGGTTTTTAAAGTGGTTGTTTTTCTGTTCATTATTGTTTTTAGCCTAACTGTCAGTGCATTTCTTTCAGAGATTTATCCAATATCAAATTTCACAGGGCTTTTAAAGGGCTCTTTCATTACTGTACCTATTGGTGTGATGTTAGGATATAATTATGCCAAGCTCATTATAGTATTATCAGCTATCCTAAAACAAAAAAACCCTTAATCATTAATAACAATGCAACAAATTTTAATTCAACAAGAAGCATGGCCAGACCTCGGTTTTGTATCATACAAAATCATGTTTCCTTTACAAAAAAAGGTGCAAGAGGTATCAATAAGACCATTGCCTAAATCAGCTGCAATACATGCAAGGGATGCAGCTTTAAATAAGTTAATAAACACAACATTAAGAAGGTTTGTAAATCAAAGGAGAATTGCCCTTAAAAACAGTGGCATGGTATGGACGAATAACCTATCCTTTAATGAAATAGAAAGTGCCATCAGGTTAGCCGAAATGAACGGACTAGCGCAATGGAAAAAGCAAATAGGCAAGGTTAAATATGCTTTACTTTATTTATGTCCACAAAACACTAGTAGCCGATTCTATAAGTGGAACATGATTATTAATAACATCATTAATATTTTATCATGATTGAGGCAGGTAATTATGTGCTTTACCAGGATATACCATTTAGAGTGGTATCGGTAATAAATGATGATTTCGCTTGTATTGGATTTAATTTTAATGAGCGTTTTGCCCACAATGGACGTCCAGTACCAATTAAAGACTTAACACCTATATCTAAATCAAATTATGAAAAGAGAATAGGAACAACTTCAATTTTAAATCCCAAGAGCCATGAAAGAAAATAGTCAAGGGCATTTTAGTTTGCTCTTTTTGGACCAATCAATATTGGACTATTATGTAAGTGCCTTTGTAGAGAAGGGACTATCTGAACAATGGGTTAGAGAAAGGTTAACCAACCTGTCAAAAACTATTGAGGTAGGAGTAACCTGCCAATTCGCAATCAATAAGCCAGACTGGATGAAAATTAAAGTCATTTTAAATCCAGATGGTTCAATTAACCCACTACTTACTCAAATCGAAAATAACAACACTAAATCTTAATTATGAAAGCTAGAATAGAATTTGATATAAATGATTCAACCAAAGAAGAATTATACATTCTTCTTGTTGATTTAAGAATGGATAAGAATCGCTGTGTTAATGTGAAAGAAAACATTGAAAAAGTATTCCTAAGAGCAATTGATGAATCGATTATTAACGAATTGGAAAACTACGGAATAAACAATATAAAAAAAGAGATATCGGAAATTGGTGATAGAAAACGTCCAGTCATTGAATTTCTATCGAAATGTGAAAATTCGGTTATCAATGCTCTATTGGCTATGGGTGAAAGCGAGGTTAATATAGCTCAAGAAATTGAAGCTGCTGATAAAGCTTCTGAAAAAAGTGTGACTTTATTCGCTGCCCTTTTAGGTCGCAAGTCAGATGGTGATAAAAATTCAAATTAGGCTCAAATTCAATACAAATAGAGAATATGAGTTTCATAAATACAGATGAATTATTCCGTGCTACCAACGGTGGATTAGATGTTATTTTGCAGTATTATCCAGAGGCTGCAAATTGTATTGGAAATAACAGAAAGTTTAAGATACGTGATGAAAAAACACCCAGTGCGACTATCAAGAGGTTAAGTGATGGCAATTATGTAGTGACAGATTTTGGATTAGACCAGCAACCAAGAAACGCAATCATGGTTACCATGTTTGAGGAAAATTGTGATTTTGGTACCGCAGTCAAATTAATTGCTGAACGATTTAATATTTTGCCTGAAGAAAGGAAAAACGAATTATTTAAGGCTGAAATTAAAAGTAGGCCTGCATTGCCAGAAGAAAGTGAGGGTTACTATAAACTTAAAATTGGCGAGTTTACTGAAAAGGACTTTAAAATAATTTTTGCTGAAAAGGTTATTGACTATGTTCAAAAATCTGCCAGCGACAAAGTAAAATCAGATGATTGGCAAACGGTATTGTCTAAGCTATGCAAAAGCTATCATTTTTATAAATTAGAAAGCTTTGAAAAGCTAAATCATGAGGATAGAATCGTTTACA
>JAIXOS010000233.1 GCA_027486695.1 Chitinophagaceae bacterium
CATAGTGGATAGGTATCATTATCGCCAAATGAGAAAAGGATAGCATTGGGTGCGCAACTTTCTAAGTAATCTTTTGCCAAATCTCTCGCCAATACTTTTTTGCTTCTGTCATGGTCGTCCCACTCTTGTTGTGCCATTACCATTGGTACAGCCATTAACGATACTACTGTACCTAACATAGCTGCAGTGGTTTGCGACATTTTTTTAGATAACCAATCAATGATGCACATCACACCAATTCCAATCCAAACGGCAAATGCATAAAAACTACCTACATAAGCATAGTCACGTTCCCTTGGCTGATAGCCGGCCTGATTTAAGTACAACACGATAGCCATACCGGTAAAAAAGAATAGTAAGAGATTTACAAAAGCATCATCTCCTTTTCTTTTAAAATGGAAAAACAAACCTAACAAACCCAAAATAAGCGGCAAACCAAATAAGCGGTTGTGGGCTTTGTTGTTTTTTAAGCTATCGGGTAAAGCCGATTGGTCACCGTAAAATATGTTGTCAATAAAATCAATCCCTGTTATCCAGTTACCATCGCGTACATTGCCTAGGAACATACCTTGTACGTCGTTTTGTTTGCCACTAAAATTCCAAAGAAAATAGCGTAAATACATCCAATAAGTTTGATATCCAATAAAGAACTTAATGTTGTCGGCCTGTGTAGGGCTACGTTCGTATTTTCCTTCTTTTGTTTTGTTAATATCAAGGAAAAAGGCATAATAATCAGCATGGTTTTGGTCATTGCTTGCATCCCACACACGAGGAAGTACCATTTTGTCTTCCGGTTGATAAACATAATGACCGTCTTTGCCATTCTCAATGTATTTATCTTTTACCTTTTGGTATTTGGTGGTGGTTTGTTTATAGTCATACGGTTCGGCTGTAAATTTTTGACCATATAACAACGGAAAATCCCCGTATTGATCACGTCCAAGATAACCTACCAAACTCATTGGATTGTCTACATTGTACATATCTACGGATGGGTCGGCACTGCTTCTGATCATCGTAGTTAAGTACGAACTGTAACCAATAAGCATGAATGTGAAACACCATAATGCCAACCTCAAATAAGCCCATCCTTTTGTATTGGCAAATTTTAATCCAACCCAAATCAATACAGCTAGCAGAATAAAGAAAAAGGCAAAGCCGCTGAAAAATGGCAATCCCAAACTATTAACAAAAATTCTATCAAACGCACCTGCCGCTTTTATAGAGTATTGAATCACCGCAATTTGTACAATGCCTGTTATGGCACAACCAATAATTAAAAATATGTAAACACCTCCATACAATTCTTTTTTTGCCTTATTACTGCTTTCTATCCAATAAAAAACTCCGTATGCCAATAAGGTACCAATTAAAGCAAGTCCCGACAGGGTTGAATCGCTAGGAATACCTCTTTCTTCATTGGCTTCGCTTCCGGAAAGTACCAAACCCAATAATACGGCAACTACCCCGCCTCCTATTAAAATACGCACAAACCATTTACGTAATTCGGCATAATTAAAGGAAGACTGTTTCTTGTAATAATATACCATTACAATGGCAGGAATGGTTAACAAGTTCAGTAAGTGAACTCCGATAGACATACCCATCAAGAAGAAAATAAATACAATCCATTTATCTGCACCGGGTTCATCCGCTTGGTGTTCCCATTTGAGAATGGCCCAAAATACAATAGCGGTGAAAAAGCTACTCATTGCGTATACTTCGCCTTCTACTGCGCTATACCAAAAGCTATCGCTGAAAGTATAAGCTAAAGCACCTACAACGCCCGCCCCCATAATGCTCCAAGCTTGGGTGGCCGATAAAATACCATCAACATTTACTTTGGCTATTCTTCTAGCAAAGTGGGTAATAGTCCAAAACAAAAATAAAATGGTAAATCCACTACTAAGGGCACTCATTATGTTGACCGCTTGTGCTGCTGTATTGGGGTTGCTGCCAAAAGCAACAATAAACAATCTACCCAATAATACAAACATTGGAGCTCCCGGAGGGTGCGGAATTTGTAGTTTAAAACAACTACTTACAAATTCGCCACAATCCCAAAAACTACCACCTGCTTCGGCGGTTAAAATGTAAACCGTGCAAGCAATTAAGCATACAGCCCAACCAACAAGGTTGTTGATTTTACTAAACTTCATTCGTTATTTTTTTATAGGTTCGCAAACATACCTTTTTAAGTGCAAATTTGAAAATGCTTATACTTATTTTTAACACCTACCCAATTTGTACAACGGTGGTGCGTATACAATATGGCTACATGTTTTTTGTTGTAGCTCTTCAGTTGTGTTTAATGACAATTGCATTTCCAATCAACGCCTAGGTCAATTACCGTGATAATAGTAAGTTGATTGCTGCACGGCGCTACAATAATTCTAACTCGCTGTCCATCCTTTGTTGTGCCCTCAATGGCATATTTTTTTCTACAAGGTTGCGTATTGCGTGTATCACTTTTTTCATAATTGATATTGCCCGATGTTAAAACGGCGGCTATTTCTTGTTCGTCAATGTGTCGGCATGCCATTCTACACAAAGCGTGTTTGGTAAATTTGAAAGGTAACTTACCAATATTGCTTTTAATGAGCAGCGCATCTTGTTGCGAAACACTGTCCGTACAACTTATTATTGTACACCACAATAACCATCCATATAGTAATCTTAAATAAAATTTGCTGCTCTTGAAGATGTTTTGAGGCATAAACAATTATTTAATCCGATACATACACCGTAAGTCTATAAAGTCGGCTACGCTGCCTCTAGCAAGCAAACTAAAACCAACTTGCCATTTAGGAGCTACACGCATGTTTAAACCGTAGCGTTGGTACCAATTGCCAATATTACCTTGGCCTTTACGATAATATTGGTTGTATAATTTGGTATCGTTCAGTAAATGGTAGCCAAACTGTTGAAAGAACGTAAATTTATTAATTAAAAATTCATTACCCACAGCCATACTCACAAACTTATTGGACGATTTGTCGCTGATTAAGGTATTTGTGGTTATATCCATATAGCCCGAACTTTTGGTCAAAGCCAAGGCACCATCATAATAGGCTTCTACAGTGCCGGTAACAGCGTTGAAACTACTTACTTGTTTGGCTACTTGTGCCCACCCACCAATAACCAATTTACGTTGGTATTTTTCTTTATATCCTTCTTTAGGGGTAGCAAAAAAGCCCACCGTTAATGAGGGTTTTAACAACTTCCATTCATGCTGTTTAATGCGCTTGTATTTTTTTAAATGATTACTCTGTGTGTGGTACAACAATCCAATAGATGCGGTTGGAAAATTAATGCCTCTGTTGGGTTTTGTAAATCCACCGTTAGAGTTGTGGTTGTAACTTCCTTTTAATTGTAAGGTGTAATGATTATTTATTTGATAACCATAACTTATGCCTAATTGCAAAAATGCATTTACATACGAACTATATGTATGATTGCTCGTATCAAAATGGGTGCTATATATATCCTCTGTTCCCGGATTGCTCAAATACGAAAGGCCTACAGTTCCTTTGATACGCAAATCACTTCTTTTCCCCAGCTTGTATATTGGTTCAATAAAGTATCCGGCTGATAATGATTTACCCAAAATCTTGGTACCAAAATCAAAATAACTAAATGTGTACCCTGAACGTGTATAAAATCCCCAATGCTGGTAGGTGGCACTGTCGTTTAACTGTGTACTATATTCAAATTCAATACCCTTTGGTTTTGCACCTCGCGTATTTTCTACTTGCTTGGTATGCACAAAAATGAAGCCGCTGTGGGCAAAACCGCCGTACACTTTGTTTTTTTCTACAGAAGTTAGGGTTGCTTTTTTTTGCGCTACCAATGGTGCTGTACAAATACAACCAATAGCTAACTGCGCAATAAGGAAAGCGGTAAATGATTTATTGATCATTGTTCAAAGATTCTTTAGTGGCTTTAAATGTGAAATGCTTTTGTGAAAAATAACTGAAAATCACGACAAAAAAAGTAGTGACCAACTTGGAGGGCGTGGGATACCAATGCATTATTTCTACAAAAAATTTCAAAAACAAATAGTTTAAAAACAAACAACCCGACACCACGATAAAATATTTGCGCAATTGTGTACGCTTGCTAACGCTTGTTTCTTGAAAAACAACGTACCGGCTCAAGTAAAAACCAATGGGGAAAGTAACCAAAAAACTGCACAAAAATGCTGCAATGTGCGCACCTATAGTTAGCCCTGCTATATGTAAATGCTGCTTGTTCAATATAAAATTGTACGAAACAAAAAACAAACCAATGTCTAAAAGCGTGTTGCCTCCGCCGCAAGCTGCATAGCGAAAGGTTTCTAATGGCATCAACTTTTTAAATAAAGGATAAAAAACATCAATGATGCTAAGAATTGCTGTCCGTAAAGTTGCATGTGATCGTTGTATCATAAAAATAGAACGGCGAAGATAAGCGCCAAACCTTAATAATAGGGCAAATTGAACCTATCATCTTTTTTCATGCTATCTAAAAATGTTTTGGGCGTTCCCCTTCGGGTCGGGCTTTTCGCTTTTACTCCTCGCCGCCACCTTTCAGGATGTCGGCTGTGGGGTAACCACTTCAATCCCTAACGCTTAATAAAACTCCGTTATGTAAAAAACAGTACAACCATATAAACAATCAATTATTAAGATGGGTCTATTTCGTATGTGTCTTTACACATCGTTTTTTAGAAACAGTTTCATTGCATTAAACAGAATAAAATAGCGTGTACCAATGCGAATTTGTACCCCCAAACTGTATAGCAATCCAGTGATGAGCATTTTAAAGACGCGCTAAACCAATAAATCATGAGCTGCAGTTAAATTCTCTTACTGCATCTGTTATCAATAAATTACATTTGCCGCCAAAACAGTCGAGTCATGAGCCTTGTTCATCAAATTAAAAAAGCAGCTGCTAACGCTATTTTTCAATTATACCAAATTCACATCCCCGACAATCAATTACTGATTAATGTAACCAAGCCCGAGTTTGAAGGCAACTATACCTTGGTGTTATTTTCGTTTGTAAAACAATTAAAAAAAAGTCCCGATACGCTTGGTAGCGAAATTGGCAATTACCTTATTCAAGAGCCCAATTCATTGTTTGCGAATTTTAATATTATTAAGGGTTTTCTGAATTTAACAATTGCAGAAGCCTATTGGTACGAGTTTTTAAACAAAGAATACCAGAATAGCAACTATGGTAGTATGCCGCCAAATACCGAAAAGGTAATGGTAGAATATTCTTCGCCCAACACCAATAAGCCGCTTCATTTAGGACATCTAAGAAATAATTTTTTAGGATGGAGCATTGCCGAAATTTTGAAAACGACTGGTCATGAAGTAGTAAAAACCTGTATTGTTAACGATAGAGGCGTTCATATTTGTAAAAGCATGATTGCTTGGCAGCGTTTTGCCAATGGGGCAACTCCAGAAAGTGCCAATATGAAAGGTGATCATTTTGTAGGACATTATTATGTGTTATTCAATAATGCATACAAGGCTGAGGTGGAGGCATTGGTTGCAAATGGAATGAGTAAAGAGGATGCCGAAAAGCAAGCACCTATTATGCTTGCCACGCAGCAAATGCTTTTGGATTGGGAAGCCGGAAAGCCCGATGTAATGGCACTGTGGAAAACAATGAATGGTTGGGTGTACGAGGGTTTTGATACTACCTACCAAACAATTGGCAGTAATTTCGACAAAATTTACTACGAAAGCAATACCTATTTGCTTGGTAAACACATTGTTAGCAAAGGATTAGAGCAAGGTGTATTTGTCAAAAAAGCGGATAACAGTGTTTGGATTGATTTGACTGCCGATGGCTTGGACGAAAAAGTAGTGATGCGTAAAGATGGTACGTCGGTATATATTACACAAGATATTGGCTTGGCAGAACAGAAACAACAAGAGTTTAATTGTAGCAAAAGCATCTATGTAGTTGGAGATGAGCAGAATTATCACTTTAAAGTACTGAAATTGATTTGTGAAAAA
>JAIXOS010000370.1 GCA_027486695.1 Chitinophagaceae bacterium
ATGATAGCCCACAACTGCCCCATAACCATAACTTACGTTGTGTGCATAGGTAAACCGAACGGTGCTGATATCGGCTGCACCCAATATAGCTACACTCCATGCCCCGCTAGGTGACAATTTGCGAGGCGATAAGGTATCGACTAATTTGGTTCTTGCAGTATCGTTAGTATTCTGCATCAATTTAGGCTCCTTTTTTTGTGGTAACAAGTTGGCAATTATAGCGTTGTCCTTTGTATGCGCAGTTGGCTCAGCTACTTTGAATAACGCACCACTAGAAGATGCTTTGGATTGAATAGCATCATTCACTAACTCTTTGGAAGTTCTCATTCCAGCAATACCACTTTGGGCATTTGCTCCCACCGTAGAAATGAAGTTTGAGGATCCCGGAACTTGTGGCAAACTTCGAACAGACGTATTGGCTACCTTTACTTTTTTGTGGTTTGCAACAGTATCAGCAGATTTTTTTTGTTGCACAATAGCCCTTTGTAGGTGTCTATTATCCGCAATGGTAATTGCTGATGAAGCCTTGGGATGAAAGGTTTCGTTTTTAGTTTGTTCTGTAGTTGGGCCTGTATTGGTTTGGGGTAAGCGGACATCTTTACCCCTAACACTGTTGTTTTTCGGGTTTGTGGATGGATGTAAAAAAGTATACCCTATCCAACAACCTATTGACACCAACATAATAGACATGAACCACCAAAAAAAGCGACGCCTACGCCTGGCAGGTTGTGGCATAGCCTCGTTGAGTTTGGGCAAAAACTGATCCCACTGCGGCGCTATTCCGGCATTGTAGCTTTCGGCTGCATTGCGGCTTAGTTGTTCAATATCGTTGGTGTGGTTAGTCATGTGTTATGCCCATTTGGGTAATCATTTTTTTTAAGTTGGATTTGGCTTTGTTCAAGCTAGATTTTGATGCACCTGTCGTAATATGGAGCATGGTTGCAATTTCCTCGTGTGTAAAGCCTTCAATAACATGCAAGTTAAAAATAGTGCGGTATGCTGGCGATAATTGCTTGATGCAAGCAATTATATCTTTGTAGCTCAACCCTGCTAGGCTATCTGCCGTGGTATCTGCAACCATTTCGGCCTCGGTGCCAGCTGCAACGGTAAAGGTTGTTTGATGACGTTTTCGCAAAAAATCGATGCATGTATTGGCTACCACCCTTTTCAGCCAACCTTTTAATTGAGCTTCTAATTGGTGATTGTTGGCACCATTGAACAAATGAATATTTTTAAAAAATTTAATAAAAGATTCACTAATTAACTCTTCCACTTCAACTGTATTTCCCACGTACCTACAACAAATTGCAGCAACATAACTATGTAAATAGAGATACATAGTTTGTTGGTGTAAACGGTTGTTTTGTGCACAACCATTTATCAATTCTTGTATTTGCGCCGTTGTTTTGATCAATTGGGCATGAATTATCTCTCAAATCTAAGCTACAATGCCTACACTGTATATACGGAATTCGGTGCGCTTAGGTTGCTTGAGGTATACAAAAAATGGTTGACAGACAGCTATCTGGATTTGTTAACAAAGACTATTGATACTACTTCTTGCAGCTTCTATTGTAGCATCTAAATCAGCATAAGAAAGTGCATTGTTCAAAAACCAACTTTCATAGGCAGAAGGAGGCAAATAAACACCCCGTTGCAACATAGCATGAAAAAACTGATTGAAGAGCGCATTATTCGCTGATGCTGCATCGGCAAAATTGGTTACCGGCTTTTGGCTAAAATGAACACTCAACATAGACCCAAAACGATTGATAACAAAAGGCACGCCCGCTTCTTGAAGCACTTTTTCAAGCCCTTCGTGCAGGTACAGTGTTTTATTGGCTAATTCGGTATAAATAGCGGGGTTCGAGTGCAGTTGTTTAAGTAATGTGTAACCCGCTATCATAGCAATTGGGTTACCACTTAGCGTACCAGCCTGATACACATTACCGAGAGGTGCAATGTGCTGCATAATTTCTTTTTTTCCGCCAAATGCGCCAACAGGCAAGCCCCCACCAATTACTTTGCCGTAAGTTACTAAATCGGCATCAATACCTAATGCTGCTTGTGCACCACCCGCAGCAAGTCTAAACCCGGTCATGACTTCATCAAATATGAGCACTATCCCTTCCCTGTTACAAATGCTGCGCAAACCCTCTAAAAAGCCGGGTTCGGGTAGTATACAACCCATATTACCGGCTACCGGCTCTGTAATGATAGCCGCAATTTGGCCCTTATTTTCCATTACCAACTGTTCTACTGCAGCCAAATTGTTAAACGCACAAGTGAGCGTATCGTTAGCCACACCTGCTGTAACACCCGGTACGGTTTGTATGTTAAAAGTTGCAACCCCACTGCCTGCTTTTACTAAAAAAGGATCGGCATGCCCATGATAACAACCTTCAAATTTGATAAACTTATTGCGCCCGGTGTAGCCCCGTGCAAGACGCAAAGCACTCATGCAAGCTTCTGTACCACTACTTACCATCCTCACCAAATCAACATTAGGTGCCATGGTTTTAATTAATTCGGCCATGTCTATTTCTAACGCTGTAGGAGCACCATACGAAGTGCTAAACAAGGCTTTTTCTTGAATAGCCGCCACAATAGCCGGATGGGCATGTCCTAAAATCATGGGGCCCCACGAAGCGATGTAGTCTATGTATTGATTTCCGTCAACATCGTACAAATAGGTTCCTTTGGCACTTTTAATAAATAGCGGCTCGCCGCCCACACTCTTAAAGGCTCTGACGGGCGAGTTTACGCCTCCTGGTATACTGTTTTGCGCTCTTGCAAATAATTGTTGGCTGTTGATTGTATTCATCTTGATGAGATATAAGTGTACAATGATTAACAAAGCAACAAATGTAACAACCCCTTGCCTACGATTGTTACAATGACCTATAATTTATACCAATTCATCCTTGATTCACGGGCATTGTTCTTTTGGCATTGGCTTAATTAATCATTCAAACTATTTCTGCTACCTTTTACTTGAACAAGAATACCACTAGCAATAAATAAATCCTACTGTGACCGTCAGACCTTCTTTCAAGCCTGAATCAATAAAAACATTCAAGCTGCTTTTTCGTAAATTGACGGAAAAGCAAGAAAATTTGTACGTAATAATTACCCATTAGCTCCGCCCCACTCATCTCCCATCTGATGGCCATAGTCACCTTAGTAAGTCCCCTTTTCCACCTCCTATATGTCAGTTAATCAACTTATAGCCAAAGCGCTGTAAGGCTTTTTTGAATGCTTCGGTTACGAACCGTATTTTTGAACAAAACCATCTGTGTGCAGCAACAAAAAATTATCAACGATCCTATTTATGGATTTGTAACCATCAACCATCCCCTCATTTTTAATGTATTGGCACATCCCTATTACCAAAGGTTGCGTAGAATACACCAAATGGCATTAGCTTACTTAGTGTATCCCGGTGCGGTACATAGCCGCCTGCACCATTCTTTGGGTGCTTACCATTTAATGGGTCAAGCAATTGGCGAACTACGCAACAAGGGTATAAACATTACACCTGATGAGGAGGTTGCGGCAAAAGCGGCTATTTTGCTGCACGATGTGGGGCATGGTCCCTTTTCACATGCTTTGGAAAACCGATTATTGGTAGGTGTACACCATGAAACACTTAGTTTGCAAATTATGCACGCCATGAACCGCGACTTACATGGAGCGCTAGATATGGCAATTGCTATTTTTACTGGCCAATATGAAAAAAAGTTTTTACATCAATTAATTAGCGGACAAGTAGACGTAGATAGAATGGATTACTTAACCCGCGATAGCTTTTATACCGGCGTAAGCGAGGGCGTAATTGGCTACGACCGTATTATTAAAATGCTCACCGTTCACGAGGGCGAATTAATGGTAGAAGAAAAAGGAATTTACAGTATCGAAAAATTTTTGGTAGCTCGCCGGCAAATGTATTGGCAAGTATACTTACACAAAACGGTGTTGAGTGCCGAAAAAATGTTGGTTCATATTTTACAAAGGGTACGCGAACTAAGCGTCCAAAGTACCGATGGCTTGTTAACGGGTGGCGCTACGGACTTTTTTTTATATAGCTATAAAGGCGAAATGAACCCTGAAGTGCTGGAAAAATTTTGTCTTTTAGACGACATCGACTTTTCGTTTGCCATCAAGCGTTGGAGCATGCATCCCGATTTTGTGCTTAGCACCTTGTGCACTCGTTTACTAAACCGACAATTGTTTAAAATAAAACTTCAAGCAGAGCCTTTCAACGCATCGGTGCTTGCCGAAAAGCTAAGTGCTGCACAACAAAAATGGTCATTATCGCCACACGAAGCCGCCTATTTTGCCTACACCGGCGAAGCAAATAATACCATGTACCAAACACAAGACGAACGCATTAATATTGTTTTTAAAGATGGTACTGTAAAGGATATATCGGCAGTTGACAATCCACTGATACACCAAACAATTGCAGCACCCATCAAAAAATACTACATCTGTTCCTTTGAATAAGTACTAATCCCCATCTATACAAGGTTTTTGAATCAGTATTTGAATAAAAATTATATTTGCCAACCAAAATAGCTAATCCCGCTCAGCCTGCCATTACAATGAGCCCTATGGAATACGTTGGTTTTGGCAAGTAATTATAAACTAACAACATGCAGTTTTCAGCTTCACAAATAGCACTACTTATTCAAGGAACAGTGGAAGGCAATGCCAATGCTTCCGTGGCTGGCTTTGGAAAAATAGAAATAGCCCAGCCGGGTCAAATTTCATTTTTAGCCAATCCCAAATACGAAGACTTTTTATATACCACACAAGCCTCAATTGTAATTGTCAACGCAAACTTGGTTTTAAAACAGCCTGTAAACACCACTTTAATTAGGGTTGCAGATGCCTATTCTGCCTTTGCACAGCTATTAACACAATACCAAAACTTAAAAACACAACAGCTACAAGGTATTAGCCAACAAAGTTTTGTAGCCGAAAACGCCACCCTTGGAACCAACGTTTATATTGAACCCTTTGTGTACATTGGTTCAAATGCGGTTATAGGAAATAATGTTAAAATTTTTGCAGGGGCCGTCATTGGCGACCAAGTAGTTATTGGTAACGACTGCCTAATTGGCGCAAATGTCACCATTTATGCACATTGCGAAATTGGTACTAAAGTAACCATACATGCCGGAGCAGTAATTGGTAGCGATGGATTTGGATTTGCCCCTCAAGCAGATGGCAGCTATGCTAAAATACCGCAAATTGGCAATGTAATTATTGAAAACAATGTAGAAATTGGTGCCAATACCACTATAGATAGGGCTACAATAGGTTCTACCATAGTGCGGGCAGGGGCCAAAATTGACAACTTGGTACAAATAGCCCACAATGTAGAAATAGGCAATCATACGGTAATTGCATCGCAAGCAGGCATTAGTGGTAGTACCAAAATTGGCACGGGCGTAATGGTGGGCGGACAAGCAGGCTTTGCAGGTCATATTGTAGTGGCTAATGGAACCAAAATTGGAGGTCAGAGTGGCATTACTCGCAGTATTAATACACCTAACACAAGTGTTAACGACACACCGGCTTTTGACTATAAAATGTCGTTGCGTAGTCAAATTGTGTACAAAAACCTTCCACAATTGAGCAAAAGAGTAGACGATTTGGAAAAATTAATTGTGGCCCTTCAAGAGCAAATACGCAACAAAGAATAACGTTACATTTTCTTACCGTCTCTTTCAACATTACGGTCGGAGAACTTTAAAATTGGCATAATTTATCCGTAACTAAGAAATTACGTCTATCTATCCCAATCGTATCACTTATTTTTGCGCCTCTATTTTATCAAACAAAGTGACTGCATTTGTAATAAAGCCGACACTTATTTAAAGAAGTTTCAATGGATGTACATTTCAATCCCGACAAGCAACATACTATAGGCAATGTGGTATCTATCAAAGGAACCGGTTTGCACACAGGTGTTGTAGTGGCAATGACATTAAAACCCGCCAATCCGGGTTATGGCATACAGTTTCAGCGAATCGACTTACCTGAACAACCTATTATTAAAGCCGACTGCGATTTGGTAACTGATACAAGTAGAGGAACCACCTTACAAGTTGGCGATGCAAAAATTAGTACCGTTGAGCATGTATTGGCCGCCCTTGTAGGAATGGGTGTTGATAATGTACTCATAGAAGTAGATGGCCCGGAAATACCGATTATTGATGGCAGTTCCCAACCATTTGTAGAATTGATTGAAACAGCTACCGTTGTAGAACAAGAAGCTACCAAAATTTGGTATAGCATAGATGAAAATATCAACTTTTACGACGAAGAAAAAAGAGTAGAAATGGTGGTAATGCCCTCTGTAGATTACCAAATTACTACACTAATCGATTTTAATAGTCAAGTGTTAGGCACGCAACATGCCGGTTTAAAAACCATGCGCGATTTTAGATCTGAAATTGCACCGTGCCGTACCTTTTGCTTTTTACACGAATTGGAAATGCTCTTGGAACACGATTTGGTGAAAGGAGGCGATATTAATAATGCGATTGTGGTGGTAGATAAAACCATTTCCGATGCAGAAATGACTCGTTTAGCCAAAGCATTTAATCGCGATAAAATAGAAGTAAAAAGCGAGGGTTATTTGAACAACCTAGAATTGCGTTTTCCTAATGAACCTGCCCGACACAAATTGTTAGATATCGTGGGCGATTTAGCCCTTATTGGTTATCCAATCAAAGGACGCATTATTGCCAACCGTCCCGGACATAGTACCAATGTAGCTTTTGCCAAAAAAATCAAACAGTACATCAAAAAAAATAAACAAATCAAAAACATACCTATTTACAACCCGGCTGCACCATCGGTATTTGATTTGGCAAAAATAGAAAAAACACTTCCCCACCGTTTCCCATTTTTATTTGTAGATAAAGTAACCGAACTATCCGACAAGCACATTATTGGCATTAAAAATGTCACTTTCAACGAATGGTTTTTCCAAGGTCACTTCCCTAACAACCCCGTTATGCCTGGCGTACTGCAAATAGAAGCACTTGCCCAAACAGGTGGTATTTTGTGTATCAACGCAATGCCTGAAGGACAATACGATACTTATTTCTTGAAAATAGACAATTGTAAGTTCAAACAAAAAGTGGTACCGGGCGATACCATGATTTTAAAAATGGAGCTTGCCGGCCCTATCAGAAGAGGTATTTGCGAAATGAACGGCACCGTATATGTTGGCGGAAAAGTAGCCACCGAAGCCTACTTAGTGGCGCAAATTGTTAAAAGACGCTAATTTTTAAACAATTTTATTTTTGCAGCATCGTTTTTTATGTCATGTGTGTCTTTAAGATATTTACCTGCATTTTTGAATAAGTATCTAATAACGGAAGGTTAGTTTTCTTCAAGTTAAACTAAAACCTAAAGGTAACTAACCGTACAAGTTCATCCTTATCAACAAAGCACAAAGAAACAAACACATGGCGCCAAACCCAAAAATTACAAGGATGACACATCCACTTACGTACATTGACCCGAATGCCACAATTGCGGCAAATGTAAAAATTGATCCGTTCACTGTCATTCATGGCGATGTACAAATAGGTGAAGGCACTTGGATTGGTAGCAATGTTACCATTATGGAAGGCACCCGAATTGGTAAAAATTGTAGAATTTTTCCGGGTGCTGTATTAGGTGCTATACCGCAAGATTTAAAATTTGAAGGCGAAAAAACCACTGTAATTATTGGCGACAATACCACTATTCGTGAGTTTGTTACCATTAACAGAGGTACAAAAGACAGGGGCAAAACCGAAGTAGGCAATAATTGCTTGATTATGGCCTACAGCCACATTGCACACGACTGCTTAATTGGCGATAATTGTGTATTGAGCAATAATGCTACCCTTGGAGGGCACGTAGTAGTGGGCGATTGGGTAGTTATTGCGGGCGTAAGCGCCGTACACCAATTTGTACACATAGGTCAACATGCCTTTATTGCTGGTGGCAGCTTAGTTAGTAAAGATGTACCTCCTTATATCAAAGCGGTACGCAATCCACTAAGCTATGGTGGTGTAAATAGTGTAGGACTGAAAAGAAGAGGCTTTACACTCAATCAAATAAATCACATTTTAGATATATACCGGATTATTTACAACAAAGGCCTCAATACCTCACAGGCAATTGATTTTATAGAAGAGGAGCTGACTGCTACCGATGAACGCGATGAAATTTTAACCTTTATTCGCGAAAGCGGCAGGGGCATCATTCGCAGATTTGGGAAATCAGGCGGTGATGAAGAATAGTCAGTTTTCATCAACATTAAAAAAGGAGCAGTCAATATTTGGTTGCTCCTTTTTTAATGCCGATACTTTCAAACAAAACAGGCATTTTGCTATGTCTACAAAATGCCTGTGAGGAAGCAACTAAGATATAGAATGTTATTTCAGCAAATCGCAGGGCTTTAAACCTGTGTGTTTTTTAAAAGCTGCTGAAAAATGCGATATTGAAGAATAACCTAACAAAGCTGAAACATCGGTAACACTCAAGCCTTTTTCGTAAAGCAAATACTTGGCATGTTCCATGCGCTGCTGTTGGTAAAAATCGAAAATGGTAGTACCAAATATTTCTTTAAAACCCTTTTTTAAATAGCATTCATTCATTGCCACTTTGCGGCTCAACTCCTTGATAGTGAGCGGATCGCCAATATGCTGTAATAACACATCTCTTGCTTGATAAATTCTTTCTCGACCAAATTCGTCTTCTAAAAATTTACAAGCAAATCCTACCTCTTTTTCATCTACCAAACAATCCAAACTGTACAGCAACAATTCGTGTACTTTGGCATTTACAAAAATGTTTTCGAGCGAACCTGTATAACTGTGGTTGAGCAATGCATCTAGCGCATTTCGTTTTTTATTGCACAGCGGAAATACTTTTGTAAATGCATGAGGGTGCTTGAATGCCAATACTTCGTCTTTCCGATTACTGAGTTTTACATTGTGCACAAACTGATACAGAAAAGCAGACGAAAAATGGAAGATGAACACATCTACTGTTTGTTGCTTGCCACTGCATCCTTCGGTAGGTTTTTGATTACAAAAACTACAACTCTTTTCCTCACAATATTTATTGCCAGTGGTGCAATAACGTAATTCAAGGTAGTTTTCCGAAGGCTTTTGATCATTGTAATGGTATACCAACATGCCGGTATCTTCTGCCACCCAAGGATGTTGGGCGTAATAACGAGAAATGTTGTATTTGATAGAACCGGGAATATTTTGTTCCTTATTATAAAGCAAATCCAAGCTCGGTTCTATACCGTTGCGCTGCGCCACTTTTAAAATATCTAACACTTGCATCATAATGGTGTAAAATTAATGTATCTACATGTAAATTAGTGTAAAGGGTTTTTAAGCCTGCATATAATTACAATTGTTTGACAAAAAAGATGCGTTTTTAGATAATTTAGTATCATTACTGCCTTTTTTGGTTTATTTTTCAATTTGTAGATGACTATATATTCTTTTTTGTATGACTAAGTCCCAACGCTACCAAGTTGTTATTGATTATTTCACCGAACATGCACCCGATGCACAAACCGAATTGCAATACAATAATCCATTTGAGCTATTGGTAGCCGTAATTTTATCGGCACAATGCACCGATGTGCGCGTTAACCTTACCACGCCAGCCATTTTTGCCCAATACCCTACCCCCGAATTAATGGCAAATGCTAGTTTCGAAACGTTGTTTCCGCTCATCCGCAGCATATCGTATCCCAATAACAAAACCAAACACCTAATTGGCATGGCCAAACTGTTGGTAGAAAAATACAATGGAGTTGTACCTATGACAGTGGATGAATTGGTACAACTACCCGGCGTAGGACGTAAAACGGCTAATGTTGTAACAAGCGTTATTGACGAACAGCCAAATATGGCAGTAGATACGCATGTATTTAGGGTAAGTGCACGCCTAGGGCTTACTACGAAAGCCACCACACCACTAGCCGCCGAAAAACAACTTATTAAATACATACCGCCTGCAATGGTACACAAAGCACATCATTGGTTGATTTTGCATGGTAGATACACCTGCTTGGCACGAAGCCCCAAATGTAGTATCTGCGGCCTAACTTCTATTTGTGGTTATTATAAAAAGCAAAACGCTACCTCAAAAACATAACCCCCATTTAGCCTTTTAAACCCCTTGATTGTTAACTTATGAAAACTCTATTAATCCTTGGTGCTGCACTTTTTATTGGTATGGCATCATCGTTTAGCACCATGGCACAAACATCGCCCAATAAGCCCCTTTGGCAAACGGAAGTATTTAAAATATTTCCTGATAGCATTGTTCAAGAAAACAAATTAGTTGCAAAGGCGCTTTCCGCAACGGAAATGGTGTCCAATTACCAAAGTCCGGCAAATGTGTACCAAAGTGCCAATATTAGTTTCAAGTTTAGCATCAATGGTAAGGATAACGAAATGAAGCCCGGGGTTAATCATCAGTTTTTTTGTACTGGTACAAACAATACTACGCCGGTAATTACTTTTGGAGAACCCTTAAAGGAATTCAATACCAATACGGCCCAACCATTTTTATTACCCGATACCAAACTTACCATCAAAGTAGATTTTACGCCCGTTATCAATGAGTTTAATAGCAAAGGTTATTACACCACTATTAATGGCGATAAAATATTCAAAGAAGATTTTAAAGGTTTGTATATAGCCGGTGGCACATCTCCACTCATGTGGGATTTTGATAATTTGGTAAATAAAGAAGCCCTAATACTAAAAGATGCTGATGGCGATGGCATTTACGAAACCACCCTACTATTGAATAGCAAAATAGAGGAAAAAAATACCGCTGCTATTTGGAAACAAGAAAAGAATATTGACGATTTTCCCCAATACCATTCGGAACATACCATTGCCAATGCTATCTATAACATGTCGATGGAGGAAATGATTAAGGCAGTAGAGCCCGACAGTACTTTTAGAACCGGCAAGGAATGGGCCGGTGTGTGGACTCGTGACATAAGTTACAGCATTATACTCAGCATGGCGCATTTGCAACCACGCGTAGCAATGAATAGTTTGCTTAAAAAGGTAAATGCGAAGCGGAAAATTATACAAGATACCGGCACGGGGGGGGCCTATCCTGTTTCGTCAGACAGAATGATATGGGCAGTTGCTGCATGGGAAGTGTACAAGGTTACCGGCGACGAAGCTTGGTTAAAAAATGCATATGAAATTATTAGCAACTCCATAGAAGACGATTTGCAAAATGTGTACGATGCTGCAAGCGGTTTGGTGAAAGGAGAATCCTCATTTTTAGATTGGCGCGAACAAACCTACCCCAAATGGATGCAGCCCGCCGATATTTATGCTTCCAAAAATTTGGGCACCAATGCCGTGCACTATCAAGCAAACGTAGTTGCGGCAGAAATGGCCAAATTACTGAACAAACCAACGGAAGCAGCAAAGTATACCCAACTTGCTGTTAAGATAAAAACGGCAATCAACCAACATTTTTGGTTAGCAGATAAAGGCTATTATGGCCAATTTATTTATGGACGCCTACACCCCATTCTGTCTCCCAAATCAGAAGCGTTGGGCGAGGCGTTGTGCGTTTTATATGGCATTGCCAATACACAACAGCAGCAAAGTGTTATTACCAAAACGCCAGTTATGCAATATGGCATTCCTTGTGTATATCCACAAATACCCAATATTCCACCCTACCACAACAATGCGGTATGGCCTTTTGTACAAGCCTATTGGGCACTTGCAGCAGCTAAGGCGGGCAACGAAACCTCCGTTATGCACAGTTTTGGGAGCGTATACAGAGCCGCGGGAATGTTTTTGACCAATAAAGAAAACTTTGTAGCCGAAAATGGCGACTTTGCCGGCACCCAAATCAATTCGAGCAACATGCTTTGGAGCTTATCGGGCAATATTGCTTTGGTACACAAATTGCTCTTTGGCATTCAATACCACCCTTCCAAAATCACCTTTCAACCTTTTGTACCACAAGCACTTAAAGGGAAAAGAAGCTTACTAAAATTTATTTATCGCAATGCTATTTTAAACATTAATCTTGAGGGCTACGGCAATACGATTGCTTCTTTTCAAATTGATGGTATTAAAAAAAATGTTTACGAAATTCCGGCAACCCTTACCGGCCAACACGAAGTGCATATGGTACTACAAAACCAACCACTACCCAATGCCGGTATAAATATGGTAAAAGCTGCCGTTACACCTGCCACACCTGTGGCTTATTACAAAAACAATTTATTAAAGTGGAGTAGCGTTGCAGAAGCCGCGCAATACCAAATACTGCGCAACGGAACACTTTATGCTATTAGTGTACGTAACAACCTACCTATCACAGAAACTGGTGCTACTGAATATCAAGTAATTGCCGTAGATAATTTTAAAACGCCCTCCTTTGCTAGCGAACCGGTAATGGCCGGGGAAGACAAATGGACACAAACCTATCAATTGGAACAATATGCCGTACCCGCTACTTTGCCTTACAAAGGCTTTTCCGGGAGTGGCTTTGTGGCAACAAGTTTACAGCAAAACACCTCAATAACCATACCCGTTACTATTGAACAGCCTGGTAAATATGCCCTTTGCCTCAAGTATGCCAATGGTAATGGCCCGGTAAATACGAGCAACAAATGTGCGGTTAGAACGTTATTGAAAAATGAAACCACAATAGGCGTGGTGGTTTTACCACAAAGAGGCAATGAAGAATGGAGCAATTGGGGGTGGAGCAACAGCATTATTATTAACTTAGAAAAAGGCTTACACAATTTTGTGCTAAAATATTATCCACAAAATGCAAACATGCATGAAGAAACGAATGAGGCCATGTTGGATTTTCTGCAAATCAGGAAAATAGAATAAATAACTATTCGTATAGCAAAAGACAGTTTATTTTATGATACAAGCAATTAGTTTACACCTATCTAGGTGTTTTTTTAATAAAATCTGTACTAAATAGCAGATTTGACGATTTAGTGCTAGCAATTGCAGAATGAAAACAATGGATAAATAATTGATACTAATAGATTTGCAGAAATATTTGATTCATAGTGATAAAAGTTATCTTTTTTATTGCCACGCTGTTTACCTTTGCTTGTTTGCTATCTGTTCATGTTCGCTTGTATGGCAAGCTAAAAACGAATGCGCTGCTTAAAACGATACCCCACTACAGAGTGTTCGATTTTGGCTCGAAAAATTATAGCAAAATAAAAGTTAGCAACGGTGTCATAATTCTTTTTTTTATTTTGTTAATTATTGATTTAATGATATTTTTATCTGAAATTTTAAACTATTAAATAGTCATTATAAAATCTATTTTCCTTCAAACCCCTAAACCCTATACAATCATGCGTAAAACGGACATCGTTAATGACATTGCCAATGAAACCGGACTACCTAAAGTAGACATTGCAATGGTTTTTGAATCGCTATTAACAGAAATTAAGAGAGAATTAGTGAAAGGTGAGTCGATCCAAATTAGAGGCTTTGGTACTTTTTTCTTGAAAAAAAGAGCCGCAAAAGTTGGTCGTAATATTCAAAAAAACACATCTATTGCTATTCCAGAACATTTGGTACCAAGTTTTAAACCCGGTAAAGAGTTTAAAAAACTAGTGAACGATACACTAGGCGGTAAAAAATAGTTGTGGTATCGTTTGAATAACTGTATCAACACAACAAATAACAAAGGGAATTCAATTGTATTGGGTTCCTTTTGTCATTTACATATGGTTTGCTTTTGAGAAAAGTTGTTCCTGAGAGATTGTTTGGTTGAATGGTGCCAACGCCAATGCCGCTCAATAGTAGTACCGGCCTCTGGCTCATACACAAAAAAGGCTACCCTGTAGCCGTAAAACTATCCATTCAGTAAATTATTGTACTATTGATAGGGCAATTCGACAACAAATTCAGAACCTAAATTTTCGATACTGCTAAAGCTAAGGGTACCGTTGTGCTGCTCTATAAAATGCTTTACAATATTCAATCCCAAACCGGTTCCTTCTATATTTTTTACATTTTTGGCTCTGAAAAAGGTAGTGAAAAGTTGTGCTTTGTCTTGTTCAGGTATGCCAATTCCAAAATCTTCTATTTGAATGCGAACGTTGTGCACATCAAAATAAACGGTTACTATAGGCTCCGGCTGCCCTTGCGAGTATTTTAAGGCATTGCTCAATAAATTAGTGATAACGATATCGATATAAGTGTTATCGACCATTACTTCCAATTCGGTGCCGTAAATTTCGAGGTGTGGTTTGCGCTTATCGTGTTGTTTTTTTGACAACCTATCTATAACCCCAATGATAATGTTGACCAACTTAGTTGGCTGTTTGTTTAAGGAAACACTACCGGATGAAATTTTGTCGAGCAGTAACACATCGTTTACTAAGCGTATTAAAGAATCCGTTTCAGACTCTATATTCTGCAAAGTGTCGAAAAAATCATGATCTATTTTGCCCCTATCTAGGAACATTCTAATGAGTTCTACGCTAGAATTGATGATGGCAAGGGGCGTTCTGAACTCGTGTGAGGCCGTGTTTATAAAAATGGTTTTGAGCTCATTAAGCCTTTGTTGCTTTTTGAGTGCTTCATAGGTTTGTTTTTCTGCTTCGATGCGGCTATCGATAACTTTTGCAGAAATAAGGATACGGCTTTCGGATTCGTATTCATCTACAAAGGCCGTTATGGTAGCTTCTAAATACGTTATACTTCCATCCTTTTTAACCATACGCAGCGTTGTGTTGCTCATAGCTGATTGGCTGTGCAAGTAGGAGTTGTAATAATTTCTTATTATTTCAATATCGTCGGCATGTAAATAATGATACATGGGCTGCTCAAGCAACTCACTAGGGGTGTAACCCAAAATGTGTGTAACAGACGGAGCAACATAAATGTGGTAAGCATTTAAATCGTATAGGGCAATGAAATCAGTTACATTTTTAGATAGCAATTCGTAATAATGTCGGTTGCGTTTTTGTTCTGTAATATCGGTAATGGTACCAATTGTGCCGATGATTTCGTTTTGCTCGTTAAAGAGCAACTTGGCATCTACATCCATCCATTTAACATATCCTTGGTTGTTAATATACCGAATGCTATGATGGCAATAGCTCTTTTTTTGTTGAATGAGCGGTAAAAAAAGCGCCTTGTTTTTTTCTACATCCTCAAAGTGCAGGAAGTCGTACAAACTTTTTCCCAAGCTTTCGGTTACGGTATAGCCCATTGCGGCTTCCCATGCTTTGTTCAAAAAAGTCCAATTGGCTTGTGTATCAGTCGTAAATACAATTTCTGACATAGAATCTACCAGCGATTTGTATTTAGCTTCTGAACGTTCAAGGGCAAGTTGGATAGCTTTTTCTTTTCCAATATATTCTGCTGTAGCAAATATTTGGGTTACCGCATCATGTTCGTTTTTGAGCGCTTGTACGTATACCCTACTCCAAAAATGTTCGCCCGACTTGGGGTACAATGCCATTTCGTAAGTAGCGTCTCTTCCGTTTAATGCTTCTGCAAATGCTTGCTGCATGAGCAACACATCAGTTTCGGGGCCGGCAAACACCTCATAAATGGATTTGCCTTTAATTTCATCAATGCTAAAACCGCCTGCCAATTCTAACGCGTTGTTTATCCAATGCACAGACGCATCGATATTAATGACGATAATGCTATAATTGGATTGTTCTATTAATTGCGATATGCTCCTGTACTTTTCTTTTTCAATTATCAAAGCACGCTCCACTTCTTTGATATAGGAAAGGTCAACATTGGTACCGGCTATGCGTTCAATCATTCCATCGGCATTGCGCAAAATAATACCACGAGCCAATACGGGTACCCAATGTCCCTGTTTGTGTTTAAACTTTAACTCAAATTCAAAATGCGACTGTTGACGAGCATTGTTTTGAAAATAGTCAGTTATATAGACCAAATCGTCGGGATGAATCAATTGCCGCCACATTGTCCCATCTACTACCAATTCTGTTTGCTTGTAGCCAAACATTTCAAAGTAACTGTTTGATCCAATAAATGTATTGGTAGCCACATCCCAATCCCACCAACCATCATTGGAGCCATCCAATACCAATTGCAAGCGTTTTTCGCTTTCTCGAAGTTGTTGTTCTACTTTGCGAATGGGCGACAAATCGATATTAAAACCCGCTATACTGATTGCCTGTCCATCTTTATTACTAATATAAGCACTCGACAATACCGGAATCAATTCACCATTTTGATGCATGAGATGCAACTCCATCTCGCAGTCAGACTTGCCAAGCGCTATCGTTTCTTCATACAGTTGGTTTAGTGCAGCTAGTTCGTCTGGTAAAAAGTGAAAGCTAGGAAAAGCTGATTCGTGATCTAAAGCTGTTGGGTTGTAACCCAACATTTGCCAATATTTGCTGGAAAAATAGAATGTATGGTTAATTAAATCGCGTTCCCACCAACCTGCGTTCGCCGCTTCCACAACCAATTGGAGTTGGTGCTGCTTTTTTTGTAATGCTAGTTGTGCCTTGCGCCGTTCTGTAATATCTTCAATATAGGATAAAAAATATTTTTTTCCTGAAATAATTACTTGGTGACAAGTCATTAGCCCTACCAATTCTTGTTGGTGCTTGCCGCTAAATTGGCACTCTAATTCACACACGCCTCCTGCCTGCACATTTAACGACCATACCCGGTCTCTTTCTTCAGGGCTTATGTACAATTGTAAATCGGCAGATGTTTTGCCAATAATTTCCTCTTTTGTATAGCCAGTTTTTTCAAGAAACACTTCGTTAACATCCAGAAAAGTAAAATCATCCATTGATGTTAGCGCTACAGAAACCGGACTTTTGTTAAAAGTTATTGCAAATTTTTCTTCCGATTCTTTTAATAATAATTGAGCTTCTTTTTGCTCGGTAATATCTTGTACAGTACCAATCAATCGCTTGGGAACAGCATTTGCATCAAATTCTATTTCTATGTATCCCCTTACCCAACGTACCGCACCATCAATTGGGCGAACTATTCGATATTCATCCTGATAGGTTTTTTTATTTGCAATTGATTGCTTTACCAACAACAATAACTGCTCTCTATCTTCTTCGTGCACCAATAGAAACCAAGATTTCATCAATTTAGGAAATCCACTGGGCAAGCCTAGAATTTGATCAAAAACGGCAGAACTATGCCAATAATCGGAGGGAATGTCGGTATAAAAATAGCCTATTTGTCCAATTTGCTGTGCTTTACCAAGGATAGCTTGGTGTTGTTGAAGCGCTAATTGGGTTTGTTTCAACTCGCTAATATCGGAAAGTGTAATAGCTACGGCAATTACTTTGCCATTGGCATCTTTTATTGGGAAATAATGAATTTGCCATACAATGGGCAAATGGTCAAAAGGCAGTGTACGTTCCGAAAGCACTTCTTTGCCTCCAAGGGCCTCTTTAAAATGGGTTAAAAAGGCCTCTTGTACATCCGGTAACATTTGGGTTAAAATATGTTGGCCCTCTTGCAAACCACGACCAAACAAGCGTTTGGTTTGTTCAAATGCAACTTGATTAAATTTAATGATTGTATAATCAGCCGATACTATTACTTTGCTATGGTGACTACTATTGATGAAGGTGGTTAAACTAATAGGGGGCTCGGCTACTTGTGCGGTAATTGGCTTGTTAGCCGGCAAATGGGCTTTATACAAAGCCAATAAGGCACCTAACTGTTCGACACAAGTGGTTACTAAACTTGCTTGCCGATGGTCAATTTGGGAATTTTGATCAGGCACCAAAAACAAAATCCCAACCTTATCTTGTTCTTCTGTTGTTACCAAATACACCTTTAGCAATACAATGCCGTTTTGCAGTTGAAGTGTGATTGTTTGTTCGCTTTGTTTATTTAACACAAAAGCACTACAACTAGGTAATATATCCTCAATACTAGCCACATCCATGCCTTCTGCGGCTACTAGTTCACCACTACCACTTGCATCTACACTACAAAATATGGCACTTTGCCAATCACTAAC
>JAIXOS010000389.1 GCA_027486695.1 Chitinophagaceae bacterium
AAAGGGTCTTGCACCCACATTTCCACAAACTCAAAGTTGTTGGTTTCAAAATCGGTTTGGTCGATTGCCCTCATCATCCCTCCCCATTTGCCTTTGGGATTTTTAAACTTACCATTGGCATTTATTTCCAATGGGCTAGTTTCAAAGTTATAAGGTCCTAAATCGGAGGGATAATACGCCACATCGAAAGTGGTGGTTTGGTTATTGGTAATATTGGTGGTTTGCTGAGGAAACAACTCGTTGGTGTATACCAACCTTACCCTAGGATCGCTGAGTTCTTTTACATTTCTACGCAGCGGATTGGTGGTACTATTTTTATCCTGCATATTGGGTTCAATGTTGTACCAAGCAAGTTTTGCTCTTTTTTTCCCGTAGGCTAAATCGTCGGTAAGGGTTGCTTCTGGAAAGCGCGATGAGCCTTGAGGGGTACTTGCAAGTGTCCATGCTATCATGGGAAAACGCAAATCCAAACTACTTCTAGCACTTTCAAAATCATCTACATATATTAATCCATTTTCGCCACTACCAATTTGTGGTGGATGCCCCGGCTTAAGATAGGCCATTTCGCCATAAGCGGTTAGGGTGCTCATGGTTTTAGTGGCGTAAAAAGGTAATTTATTAAGCAGTCGGGTAATGCTTGGGAAATCATCTTTATACGTAAAATCGGCTCCATACATGGTATTACGTATTGGATCTTCCCCAATGCCTACTTTGGTAAAAAATGGACGTTCATTTAACCGAACCATCGAACCACCAATTGTAAGTTTTTTGCTAGCAATATAGTCGGCACGCAGAGCAGAAAAACCCCGTTGTTGCATTCCAAATTGGGCATTGTTTTCAAAAGAAACGTTTACAGCAACCCCCGAATTGATAATGGCTTGATTAATGATTTTTACACTTCCCAAATTATAATCGATCAAAAAATCGACCCCTTCTGTTAGCAGTTGCCCGCCGGCATTCACTTTTACCGATCCTTGCGGAATATTAAAGGCACCCAAATATATTTCGCTTCCTGCACCGGTACCTTTTGCTTGGCCTTGCATGGTAAAGCGGTTAAGATTGGCATAGGTTTGGGCAATGGCTTTGATACTGTCGTAAAGCTGACGATATACATATTTATCTTTTACAGCTTGTGGCATCCCTTTAAATGCGATGGAATCTAAATCGCGGCCAAAGGGTTCCAACACCGGAAAAATGATTTTACCTTGTTGAGAAAGCACGGTATAGCCTTCTAAATAATCGAATACCCCATCGGGTTGTGGATCGTTTCGGTTGTTCAACCTATCCAAATTCAATACACTAATCAGTGGTTTCCCTTCCAAGGAAGGAGCCGATTCTGGCAAGTACCTATTCAAGCCTCCACTTGGCTGCTCGTACAAAACATTCAGCTTAAAATCTTCCTTGCTGACACTTGCCAAATCGAGCGAATACACGTTTTTCATCATCAAACGCCAAATAGGCAAATTGGTACGCGCAGAGGTTGCTTTGAGCAATTTTAAAAAGAGCACCTTTTGTATGCCGGATTTTCCTTTAGTGGTATCTAATGCCACATCCTGACTAAACTCGCCCACTTGGTACACCCTTCCGTTAGCGGTGTATTGGTAAGCTACTGCAAGTACTTCGTCGGGTTGTAGTTGACTATTGAGCGATACAAAACCAATTTGGGGATTGAAAAAATATTCGTTGGCATTTAATTTTCGAGCAAAGGTTTTTTCAAAATCGTTTACGGCGGTCAATCCTTTTCCCAATAAAAAATTGGTAACAGCCGAAGGGTCTCTATTGGCATTGAGGGGGGCATATAGCGAGTTGGCGCCATTAAAAGGATAATTACTAGAAGATAGCGATTGAATAGCGGCATTGGCAGGTTTGCTTTCACCCAAATCGGCAAGGCCCACAATGGTTCTAGCATCGGTGGTAGTACCGGTTTTGTTGGTAATCCACACCTCAATACGCTGAATTTGCACTTGGCTATTTACTTGGGGTAAATTGCTCATGGCTTTGTTGTAATTGCTATTGAAGTATTGTGCTAGCAAAAAGTGTTTGTTTTCTTCGTATTCATCCAGCTTTTTTTGAAAATTTGTTGTAGCTGTACCGCCCTTCAATGTTTGGTTTTGCCTTTGGCTACGTTGGCTAGCAATTGCGCCGGTAACAAATAATTTTCCAAATTGCAATTGTGTTTTTAATCCAAATAAATTTTGTGCACTTGGCATCAGCGTTCCTTTCGATTGCCAAGCAATATTACCTGCCTCAATGCTTTTAATCATTTCATCATCCTTACCCTTATAATCGAACTTTAGTTGGTTGAGGTAATCGAAGTTGGCAAGTGTATTGTAGTTGATGGGGAGCTTTAGTTTATCGCCAATATTGGCTTGCACCTGCAAATTGGTATTCATGTTAAAATCGAAGCCGCCATTGCTTCGCGCCCTTTCGGGCAAAGTAGGATTGAGCGTTTTTTGTCCTTGATAACCCGCCAATAAATCTACAGAACCTTGCGGACGAATATCGACTAACAAACTTTTAGGAACCAATTTGCGTAGGGTAGAATCTTTTTCTTTCAGTGTTTTTTTGGCATTGCTTACTTTATCGGCCATACCGTTGGTCAATTGATTCACCATTTTGTCGGATGCGCCAAAAATGCGGTCGAATAGGCTATTGTAAACAGTTGTTTTAGGGCGTTCTACAGGTTTGTTGATGCTCACCAAAATATTGGCTCTTGCTTTAAAATATGCGGCTTCGCGCTTTTTGGCTTCGAGCAAATACATTTCCTTAAATGTGAGATAAGAGGGGTTACGGTAGCGACCGTTTCCAATTTTTTCGTTGATTTCGTATTGCTTGGTGATAGGGTTATAGGTAATTTCTTCTTTTACAAAGGCGGTATCCACCAAATCGAATGGATTTTTTTGCCTAACCGAAAATCTGTCGCCTCTACGGTCGATGAGTGGAAAGCGCAAGGTATCGGCCTTACGCACTACAAATGGTGAATTTTGTAAAGATTGTGCAAAGGAGTGGCGTACGCTTAGTAGACTAACCAAAGCGGCTGCAAAACAAAAAGGGAATTTTTTAGCAAAAATCAAAACTGGTTACCTTAGTTACGTATAAATGTGCGATACTATAAATTTTTTAGTGCTTGTTTAATCATGAGTTCTAATGAAATGTCGGGCTGTGTAGCTATTACTTTTTTCACTGCATTTTCGGCCATTGGTTTGGCAATTCCTAAGGCAATGAGCGCTGTAACAGCATCGGCATCGATGGTATGTGTAACAAGGTTGGCTAGTGGATTGTCTAAGGCTTGTTTACTAAGTTTGTCTTTTAGTTCTACTATCAATCGTTCGGCACTTTTTCTTCCAATGCCTTTGATACTTTCCAACTGCTTAGCGTTGCCTTGTACGATTGCTTTTGCTATTTCGTCGGGTTTCATTCCGGAGAGCATCATACGCGCTGTTGCTGCCCCTACACCCGAAACGCTGATGAGCATCAAAAACATTTCTTTTTCGGCCTCGGTAGCAAAACCATAAAAAGTTTGTCCATTTTCGAACAAATGCAGGTAAGTATGCAGTGTGCCTTCGTCGTTATTCACTATGGCACTGTAGGTATGCAAACTTATTTGCAAATCGTAGCCCACACCGTTCACATCTACAATTAAACGGGCAGGGGTTTTTAATGCAAATTTTCCTCGTACAAAAGCTATCATAGCAAAATCAAAAATAGGGCAATTTTTCTTGAACCACTTCAAAGATATCGGCCGGTGAACACTTGTTGGGTTATTTTTTTGTAAAAACAACCGTTATTATAACGAATATGTAGTATAAATATTGTATTTACCTACCTGTAGCAGCTATTTTTTAGAGGTAGAACCACTTGACTGCTGAAGGTATGGTAGACATAAATGAGTTGAAGAAAATGGTTATTCGAAGGGTTGTTTGCGTTAGGGACTGACGCGGTTACCCCACAGCCGACATCCTGAAAGGTGGCGGCGAGGAGTAAAAGCAAAAGGCCCGACCCGAAGGGGAACGCCCAATTGAAAGTCTTGATATAGTAGCGGAAGGCAACTGTTTCATTCGGTAGATGTTGTATCTTCACTTGTATACAAAAGCAGGTGTTATGGAATTTCATTTAGACCAATTGCTGACGGTAAGTTTTACCCTTTTTGCGGTGATTGATATTGTTGGTAGCATACCACTATTAATATCGTTAAAGACCAAAATGGGGGTAATACATGAATGGCAAGTAACGCTGATTTCGGGGGCATTGATGGTATTGTTTTTTTTTGGCGGCAAGCCTTTTTTAAATATGCTGGGCTTAGATGTGCGTTCGTTTGCGGTGGGAGGATCGGTAGATATATCGTTCGCCGCGGTAACCGCGGTGGTAGCGGTGATGATGGTGGGA
>JAIXOS010000493.1 GCA_027486695.1 Chitinophagaceae bacterium
AGCGGTTACCCCACAGCCGACATCCTGAAAGGTGGCGGCGAGGAGTAAAAGCGAAAAGCACGACCCGTAAGGGGAACGCCCTAACATCGCTTAATATCGTTATTGTTTGTTTATAAAATGGTGTTGTAATGTAAAACATGTGTTTTCAAAAGAAGAAAACTTGTAGTTTGCACGCTCATTTAAAAACATCGCTTGTTATGTGTATGGAAAGATTTTTTTTTAAAAGTCGTATAGCATGGCTGATAATGCTGTTAATTATTAGTTACCAATGGGTAGCTGCTCAAAACAGTCCTGTTCGTGAACGATTATTATTAGATAACGGCTGGCGCTTTTATTTAGGCGACATTACCCCTCCGGTTATTAAAGGCCATAATGAATCTTATAACAATGCTAAAGCAGGTAAAGCTTGGGGAGCTGCGGCACCAGAATACAACGACAATCAATGGCGTTTACTCAATTTACCACATGATTGGGCGGTAGAACAAGGTTTTGACTCTACCGAAAACTTATCCCAAGGCTACCGCAAGCGTGGCATTGGATGGTATAGAAGACATTTTAAACTTTCCCCTGCCGATAAAGGCAAACATTTAGAACTACAGTTTGATGGTATTGCCACGTATTGTTCAGTATGGTTTAATGGTAACCTTGTACACAGAAACTGGTGCGGGTATACTTCTTTTTATATAGACATTACCTCAATGGCTAAGTTTGGCGAAGAAACAAACAGTATTGCTATACGAGTAGACGCCAATGCCATGGAAGGATGGTGGTACGAAGGGGCAGGTATGTACCGACACACTTGGCTATTAAAGCGCAATCCGGTGCACATTACTACCAATGGTGTATTTGCGCACCCGGTAAAACTACAACAACAAAAATGGCAAATACCGGTAAGCGTAGCCTTGCAAAACATTGGTCAATTACCACAAACGGTTAAAGTAACAACCGCTTTATATTCCCCAAAAAACGAGTTGGTGACTTCCGCTACCACACAAGCTACCATACCCACACTCGACAACCATACTGCTCAACTCAATTTATTGGTTAACAATCCTTTGCTTTGGAGTATCCACCAACCTACTTTGTACAAAGTAGTAACTACCGTTGAAAATGGCAGTCAAAAAATAGATACCCTTGTTACCAAATGTGGCTTTAGAACAACACGTTTTACTGCGGACTCGGGCTTTTTTTTAAACGATGTGCCGGTGAAGCTACAGGGCGTTTGTAATCACCAAGACCATGCGGGGGTAGGCGTAGCAGTACCGGATGCTTTGTGGGCATTTAGACTAAAAAAACTGAAAGAAATGGGGGCAAATGCCTATCGTTGCTCGCACAATCCACCGGCTACCGAGTTTTTAGAGGCTTGCGACAGTATGGGGATTATGGTGATGGATGAAAATAGAAACTTTAATGTATCCCCCGAATATGTACAACAATTGCAATGGATGGTGCAGCGCGACCGTAACCACCCAAGCATCATATTATGGTCGGTTTTTAACGAAGAACCGATGCAAGGAACTGAACAGGGCTACGAAATGGTACGCAGAATGAGTGCTATTGTAAAAAAACTAGACACCACCCGGCCTATTACTGCGGCCATGAATGGTGGATTGTTTTCGCCCATCAATGTCTCCAAAGCAGTAGATGTAGTAGGCTTTAATTACCAAATAGGCAGCTACGATAGGTTTCATAAAGAAAATCCTACACTAAAACTCACAAGTTCTGAAGATGTTTCGGCCTTCCAAGTAAGGGGAGAATATGTGAACAACCCTGCCAAACACATACTCAATTCCTACGATACAGAACGAGCTCCTTGGGGTAGTACCCATCGGGTAGGCTGGAAAGCCATTGCCGAACGCCCCTATTTAGCAGGCGGATTTGTATGGACAGGCTTTGATTATCGTGGTGAACCAACGCCTTACAAATGGCCATCTGCAGGTTCATTTTTTGGCATCATGGATTTGTGCGGTTTCCCGAAAATGGCTTTTTGGCTGCATCAGGCACAGTGGTTGCACAACCAACCAGTCTTGCAATTGGTTCCACACTGGAATTGGCCTGCTGATTCTATTGGCAAAAACATCAAGGTTATGGCACTGTCCAATGCCGATAGCGTAACGCTTTGGCTCAATGGCAAACTCATTGGAGGCCAAAAAGTAGATAAATACGAAATGAACACTTGGCAAGTACCTTACCAACCCGGCAAACTAGAAGCGATAGGCTATAAACTTAGCAAACAAATAACAAAATACCAAGTAAGCACCACTGGCAACCCTGTAGCAGTACAATTGATACCTGATAGAAACATCCTAACAGGCGATGGCGAAGATGCACTGCCCGTTACCGTAAGAGTGGTTGATGCACAAGGACGCGAGGTACCTACCGCTAACCATTCAGTTGTTTTTGAAATTAGTAAAAATGCCAACATTATTGGCCTTGGCAATGGCGACCCCAATAGCCATGAGCCAGAAAAAGGAAATCAACGCAGCTTGTTCAATGGATTGGCACAGGTAATTATACAATCCAAGCCCAATACCGAAGGTGAAATTTTACTTAATGCGCATATTTCCGGTATGCAAAGCGCTACACTACGCTTACCAATTCGTAAGAGCGAAACTAGACCAAGTGTACCGGTTGTTTTTCCTCCAATGTTTTTAAGTCAATGGCGCATTAGTCCGTTCAGTAACACCAAACCTAATGCTACAGTAACCATTTCGGACAATGACATGAACACATGGTTGCCTATTAAAGCCTCTGAATTGGTCAACTTCAACGATG
>JAIXOS010000327.1 GCA_027486695.1 Chitinophagaceae bacterium
AACTAACGGCGATACCCACCTTGGTGGTGATGACTTTGATAAAGTAATCATGGATTGGTTGGCAAACGAATTTAAAGTCGACGAAAACATCGATTTGCGCAAAGACCCAATGGCTTTGCAACGCTTAAAAGAAGCTGCTGAAAAAGCAAAAATTGAATTGAGTGCTTCTTCAGAAACAGAAATTAACTTACCCTATATCACTGCTGTAGACGGTGTACCCAAACACTTAGTGAAAAAACTAACTCGTGCCAAATTTGAAGCATTGAGCGATAGCTTGTTCACAAGATGCTTGAAGCCTTGCGAAGCAGCATTGAAAGATGCCGGTTACAGTCCTTCAGAAATTGATGAAGTTATTTTGGTGGGTGGTTCTACGCGTATTCCTAAAGTGCAAGAAATTGTAGAAAAGTTTTTTGGTAAAAAACCCAACAGAAGCGTTAACCCTGACGAAGTAGTGGCTATTGGTGCAGGTATACAAGGTGCCGTTTTGAGTGGCGATGTGAAAGACGTATTGTTGTTGGATGTTACACCGCTTAGCCTTGGTATTGAAACGATGGGCGGCGTAATGACAACCATGATTCCTGCAAACACTACCATCCCTACCAAAAAAACCGAAGTTTATTCTACTGCTTCTGATAATCAACCGGGTGTGCAAATTCATGTGTTGCAAGGCGAGCGCCCAATGGCCAATCAAAACAAAAGTTTGGGTATGTTTAACTTAGACGGTATTCCACCGGCTCCACGTGGCGTACCTCAAATTGAAGTAACTTTTGATATTGATGCTAACGGTATGTTGCATGTAAGTGCGAAAGACAAAGGCACTGGTAAAGAACAAAAAATTAGAATAGAAGCAGGAAGTGGTTTGAGCAAAGAGGAAATTGAAAAAATGAAAAATGAAGCCAAAGCCAACGAAACTGCCGATAAAGCTGCTCGCGAAAGAGTTGAAAAACTCAACCAAGCAGATAGCCTTATTTTCCAAACTGATAAGCAATTAAAAGAGTTTGGCGATAAAGTGCCTGCCGATAAAAAAGCACCTATTGAGGCTGCTTTGGAAAAATTGAAAGAGGCGCACAAAAACCAAAATATCGAAGCTATTGATGCAGCTATGGCAGAATTGAACACTGCTTGGACTGCCGCTAGCGAAGAAATTTACAAAGCTCAAGCAGAAGGTGCAGGCGCAGGTGCCAATACGGCCAATGCTGGTGCAGGTCAGTCTGCTAGTAGCGATACGGTAGAAGATGCACAATTTGAAGAAGTGAAATAACCACTTTGTTGTATACAATTTGGTGTAAATTAAAAAGGTTGTTCGCAATAAAGTGAACAACCTTTTTTTATATATGCGACGGTCGAAAATAGGCTTTTACAATAGTGCTTCAGTTTGCCAAAGCTTATTTGAAAATAAGCATGTTTTTAAATACATTCGCTTGGGCGGTAAATGATAGCCGCTTTTTTTACATTACCCTAAAATAAACATATGGGCTATTTAATTTGCGACAGTGGAGGCTCTAAAAGCGAATGGAGTTGGGTGGAAGCTGCAACAGTAACCACTTTGCATACCCAAGGTATTAGCCCTTATTTTTTATCGCAAGCACAAATTATTGCATTACTTCAAACGGAGTTGTTGCCACAGTTGCCCGCATTGGCAACTATTGAATCCATATTTTTCTATGGTGCCGGACTGAGTAATTCAGAAAATATAGCTATTGTACAGGGTGCATTACAACAAGTGTTTACTGCAACAAAACAAATAGAGGTACAACACGATTTGTTAGCCGCCGCTCGCGCACTGTGTGGGCGTGAACCCGGAATTGCTTGTATTTTGGGCACGGGTTCCAACTCGTGCTACTTTGATGGTACTACCATACAAAAGAATAGTCCGGGTTTGGGTTATGTTTTGGGCGATGAAGGAAGCGGGGCCTATTTGGGCAAAAAAGTACTGCAATACTATTTATATCAAACATTTGATGAGGAATTGTTGGCGCGGTTTGATAAAACATTTCATACCACTCGCGACGAAATTTTGAACAATGTGTACAAAGTCCCACAAGCCAATAAGTATTTAGCTGCGTTTGCTTTGTTTTTATCAGAAAATAGGGGACATTATATGATTGAAAACATCATTGAAGACGGATTAAACGATTTCTTTTTTACCCACTTACACAAGTATAGCCAAACATGGACCACACAAGTACATTTTGTGGGTAGTGTTGCTTTTGGCTTTAAAGATGTACTCGCAGATTTGTGCAGTGCCTATCAAATGAGTTTGGGAAATGTTTTTAAAACGCCCACACAGGGCTTGTTGGCTTATCATGCACAATAGTTGCACGGTTGGTTGTTTTTTATAGGGTAATGTTTTTTGCTTATACAACTAGACCTTTCTTTTACAAGGTACAATCGACTGTTGAACGACTTTGTAAGTAGCTGTTAAGCGTTTGATAGGCGGAAGATAATTTTTTGATGAGCATAAGCTAGTTTTGATTCATGCATTATTTAGAACCATTTTACAATTGGCGGCACATGTATATGGCCGAAGAAGACGAACGTTCGCCTTTTTTTGGTAATACCTATAGCGAGTTTGAGTTTTCGCAAACAGTATACAATTACTACATACATCCTCAATGGGACGATTTTGGCAGTAAAACACTTTACTTAAAAATCATTTATGCCGATTACGATTTACACTTTGCCATCATTGAATTGATAGGAGAGTGGAACGATGCCATAGAAAATGATATTATGGTATTGAAAAGAGAAGTCATTGATAGGCTATTGGACCAACAAATTAGCAAATTTGTGATTGTGGCAGAAAATGTACTCAACTTTCACAGTGGCGATAAGGACTATTACGAAGAGTGGTACGAACAAATGAGCGACGAAGAAGGATGGGCAGTCATCGTTAACATGCCCGAAACTACGCAATACGATTTTAAAAAAAGAAAACTGAATTACTTTTTAGAATTGATGGATCTACCCGATTGGCGCACCTATAAGCCTTATCATTTATTCAAAAAAATTGATAACGAATTGTTGAATAGGCTTACCTAGTTTAGCAGAAAAAGTGTTTTAATTTTTGGCTAATACACCAAATCCTCATAAGCCGCCAATAGTTCGTTGTAGGCGTGGTTGTCTTTTGCAGCTTTTGCAACTTCCATTCCTTTTTCGTACCAAATAATAGCGGCTTCGTTTTCAGACAGTTTTTCCAATAATTTGGCCAAATGATAATAGGAACCTACATAATCCGGACTGTCTGTTAAAATGCTTTCAAACAAGGAACGCGCTAACGACAGTTCTTCTAGTTTTATGTATTCAAGTGCCAAAGCATGGCGCAAAAAATTATCTTTTGGGCTGCTTTCTAAAAAGGCTTTTAGTTTTTCTATTCTGTCCATTTTCTCCATGTTTTTATTGTATTCTACTGCCTGCATGTTGTAAGGACATTTGGCATTGTTTGGCACGATGCTTTCTAAACATTTCCGAATGCAAATTTGCTGATTAATCATTGAATACGAACAGCATGCTGTAGAAATGTATCCAACTATACAGCGTAAAGCAGTGCCACTTGCTTAAGAAACTATTTTCTAGTTGCATTTTGTTCACCAATTTGAGCAACTAGTGTTTGAATACAATGATTTGTTTGTATTTTTGACAACCATATTTTTAATCAAACCGAAAAATGAGCATATGACTATTGAAGCATTTAAAGCCCTGTCGTTAGAAAAAAAATTAATTGAAATTAAATACCATGGTGAAATGCTTGGGTCGTATGAGCGGTCGAATGAAAATGGCGGAAAAAAGCAGCCCGGTGATATATTTGCTTTGTTCGAATTTTGGGTATTTTTAAGTGATGATGAGCAAACGGTAGTACCTACACGTAGGAACCCAATTGCCAACGTAGCTGAATAGCCTTTTTTTCAATGGTACTCTTAAAATAAACTGTTTAGTTTGTTTTATCCATACAAACAATCTTGTTTAGCCCATAGCATTGT
This sequence comes from Chitinophagaceae bacterium, assembly GCA_027486695.1. Lineage (GTDB taxonomy): Bacteria > Bacteroidota > Bacteroidia > Chitinophagales > Chitinophagaceae > Parasediminibacterium. Next base: position 3,981 of record JAIXOS010000327.1, read on the forward strand.
ACAAGCTATGGGCTTTTTATTGGTACGAATCTTCGGAAGATGATTTATTTTATTATCATATGTTGTTAATGAAGCTTCAGCTCGATTTATTAACAGACAATTGGTTGTTTACGTGGTTTTTATTGAATAAATTTGCATTTAAATACATTACACAACATGCTTATCAACAAAAACTACTTTTTTTTCATTATTTCATCCGCTAGTTTATGGTTATCTGCTTGTAGCACAACGAAGAAAATTGAAGCGTTAAAACCTGCACCAAGTTATTCCACTACCGTTGCATACGATAAACAAACCTCTTACATCAATTTGCCGGTAGAATTGGCGATTGCTGATTTGCAAACACAAACCAATAAGTACCTCAATGGTCTTATTTATGAAGACAATGTATTAGAAGGCGATAATGTAATGTTGAAGGTTTGGAAGCAAGCACCTATTGTAATAGATGAAAAGAATGGTAAATTGTACATGGAGTTGCCCTTGAAAATTTGGACAAAAGTGCGATATGGCATTGAGAAATTTGGTTTGTCGGCTTACGACACTAGAGAACTCAATTTGAACGGTAAAATTAAAATCAGTGCTTCGGTTGCATTTAAAAATTGGAAATTTACCACCAACACACAAATACTTGGAATTGATTGGGTAGAAAGTCCGAGTATATCAATTGCCGGAAAGTCAATGCCAATTACTTATTTACTCAATCCCGCTTTGGCAATATTGAAACCCAAATTGTCAAAAATGGTGGATGACGCTATTGCACAATCCGTGAATGTAAAACCTTATGTATTAAATGCACTCGAAAAGGTAAGTACCCCTATTGAAGTCAACAATACTTACCATGTGTGGTTTGGTATGCAACCATTGGAATTGTACACAAGCGACGCTACCATCAGTAATAAAAAAGTCATTCTTACCATGGGTATGAAGGCTTATTTGGAAACATCGGTGAATAGTAAGCCCACACTAGCCTTCGATAAATCCAAATTACTCATGATGGCCGCTGATAAACTACCTACCGACTTTACCATCAGCATTGCCGGTATTGCTACCTATGAAAATGCAGGTGCGTTGATGCAAACCAATTTTGCAGGCAAACGATTTGAATCGGGTAGTAGATCGGTTACCATCAATCGCGTAGCTATTTGGGGAAAAGACGGTAAGATGATTGTGCAATTGAATATGAGCGGATCAGTTAATGGCGATTTTTACTTAGCCGGAGTGCCGCAGTACGATGCGGTAAAAAAGGAAATCTATTTAGATCAAATTGACTTTGTATTAGATTCCAAAAATAAGCTGTTAAAAATAGGCGATTGGTTGGCACACGGCATTATTGCCAATAAAATTAAAGAAAACTGTCGCTATTCCATCAAAGAACAGTTAACCAACGGCGAAGCCACTATCAAACAATATTTGAATAATTACGAACCGATTAAGGGTGTAAAGGTTTCGGGTGCTGTTGCCGATTTAGGACCTCAAAAAATAACACTTACGCCCAATGCCATTGTTACCATGTTGGTTGCTAAAGGAAAAGTAGGCATCAATATTAATGGTATGCAGTAGTGTATCTAAGGATGTTATTTTGTTGGCAACTGCTTTTGAAAATTTGTTTCATCAATAGCTATTAGCCAATTGCCTACCTTTAAGTTACTTAGTGCAATCCCTTTTTTTAAACAAATAGTACTTGCAGAATGTTTGTATTTGTATTAGCTAATCGATGTTGTTGGCTTTCAACATCATCAAATACAAATATGCTCAATGGAAAATGTTAGAGGTAAAAATGTTTTGTTAGTAGGGGCAACAGGTAGTATTGGTAGGCGAGCAGCACGGTTGCTATTGTCGAGCGGCGCCAATCTATTTGTTACCGGAAAAAGTGCACATAAATTGAGTCAATTGTGTGCCGATCTGCAGTTGCCCTTAGAAAAAAGCTTGGTAGCAGACATCAGTAATGCACAAGAGGTAGCCCAACTACACCAAGCCTTCTTTGCACAATATGCCACCATCGATATTTTAGTGAATGCCGCCGGTATAGGTATCATTAAATCGATGGATACACTCAGTGAGGCCGAATTTTTACGCACACTTCAGTACAATTTAATGGGTCCATTTTTGTTGGTTAAAGCTTTTTTGCCCGACATGAAAGCTGTAAAAGCCGGATTAATCATTCATATTCCGGGGGTTTTGGGAAAAGTGCCAATGGCCGGTGCCGCCGCTTATAGTGCTAGTAAATATGGTTTGGTGGGGATGATGCAAAGTGTAAGAGAAGAAGTGAAAAGAACTGAAATTAGAATTACCAACTTATTTTTAGGCGGTGTAGACAGTGACTTTTGGGATACCATTGATTTAAAAGTACAAAGAGATAAAATGATTGTAGCCGATGAAGCAGCAAAAGCCATTTGGTTTTTATGTCAGCAACCACGCAGTGGCGTAGTGAGCGAAATGGTACTACAACCTTTTAATCACCAAGCAATCTAGTTGTTGCCCAATTGTCTGGATACATACAAATTAATAGGTCTGTCTTACAAAAAGACAGACCTATTAAGTAAAATATAAATA
>JAIXOS010000310.1 GCA_027486695.1 Chitinophagaceae bacterium
ATACCGATGCTTCCGAAATTGCTAAATGGATAAACCCAAGCGAATGTGCCATTTACAATAAAAAAGACATTGTTTTTGGGCTGTACAATGCTGCAAAAGCCATCAAAGAAAAGGATGAATTTAACCTGGTGGAAGGTTATGCCGATGTAATAGTGCCGCAAAGCAACGGTTTTCAAAATACGGTTGGCATTTGTGGTACCGCTTTTACCGACGACCAACAAAAAATTCTACGTAAGCACTCCAAAAATGTCAATCTATGGCTCGATGCCGACAGCTCAGGCATTAAGGCGGCTTTAAAATACATTCCGGAACTGGTTAAATCGGGCTTCAATGTCAACATTACCCCAATTGTAGATGCAAAAGACCCAGACGAATTTGTTCGTAAAAACAAAAGTGGCGTTATCGAATTGGAAAAAGTGGATGCCATTGATTGGTATGCACATAAAATGTATGGCGATATAGACGATCCAAAGCAAAAAGCGCTTTCCAAAGCAATGGTACTAAAGCTCGTGAGCCTTATACCTAACGAAATCATACAAAATTATTACCTCGATACTTTTTGCAAACTCTACAAATGGAAAAGTGGCGATACCAAAAAGGAATTTAACAACATCATTCCTCCAAAGGAAGAATTGGAATTAGAAGAGGATACCAAAATCCGCTATCCACCTTGGATGGATGAAGAACAGCAGGAAGATTTTATGAAAACGGGCTATGTATCAGTCAACAGAAAAGAAAAAGGCAAACCCATGGTTGGTTATTACAGTTTCAATCAAAATGGCAAGGTAGAAATAAGCAATTTCACCGTTACACCACTTTTCCGAATAGAAGCAGGGCAAGATAGCCGCTACTTATCCAAAGTTAACAATGGATATAGAGAAGTAGTGGTGGACATGCCTGCCAAAATTTATCCTTCCATTGAGCAGTTCCAAGGCATGTGTATTGCCGCCGGTGGCAGTTTCTTAATATATGGCAATAAAAATCAATGGTTGCGGATAGCTACCGATTTGCTGCATAAGTACCCTAGTTGCCACGAAATAACCGAATTGGGTTGGCAGCCAAAATACAATTTTTGGGCTTTTGTAGATAAAGTTTGGTTACCTGGTTTGGGCTTGCACGATTTGGACGAATATGGTATTGTAAAACACCAGGACAATCAATACTTAATTGCAGCAGCTAGTGCCATTTATGTAAACCAACACAGTGGTCCCGACCCGTACCAGCATTTGCGCGTACTCAGCTACAGTGTTTCATCGCTCAATTTTTCGCAATGGTGCAAAAAAATGCACATTGTATATGGCGATAAAGGCGTGGTAGGTATTGCTTATGCCATACTCACCATGTTTAGAGATGTGGTGTTTTCGGTGGATAACAACTGTCCGCATTTGTACGGCTTTGGCGAGCCTAGCAGTGGTAAAAGCAAATGGGCAGAAAGTATTTGTGCATTGTTTTTCAAAAATAGGGCGGCCTTTAACTTGAATTCCGGTACCGACTTTGCCTTTTTTGTGTTCATGAGCACATTCGCCAACTGCCCAGCGCATTTGAACGAGTTTGATATTGAAGTGATTAAAATGGAATGGTTCGAAGCAACCAAAGGCGCATACGATGGCGAGGGTAGGCAAAGGGGAAAAATGGGCGTGAAAAATGCCGTAGAAACTCAGCAAATTGTGAGTACCCTCATTTTAACAGGTCAAAAGTTGGTAACCTACAACGATAATTCCATCGTAACCCGTAGCATAATTGAGGGCTTTGCCAAGGAAGAACATACCGATGCTGCCAAAGAAGCTTACATCGATCTAAAATCGTGGGAAGAAAAAGGCCTTAATAGCATATTGCTAGAGCTGCTCAGCTTTCGCCCAAAGTTTGTGGAGCGATACAAAGAAAATTTAAACAACCAATTGTCTATTTGGCGCAAAAATAGAAAAGATGCGCGTGGCCTAAACCAACGTATTTTAACCAATTGGGCACACTTGTTTACATGCTACGCCATGGTGAACGAAAGCATTCCTATGCCGCAAAGTCTTTCGCTTTTTGAAGACTATTGTTTCAATCGCGCTAGTTTTTGGAGCAACTTTATTACGAGCACCGATACGTTGGCCGAGTTCTGGAGAAGCCTAGAAGCCTACGTGAACAACAACGAGCTGATAGAAGGTTGGGACTTTGTGGTAGAAAATTGTTACGAGCTGCCTATCCGTAGCAAATCGGGCGATAACATCACTTTTGAGCAAGCTACTCCCATTCTTTTTTTACGTGTAAACATTGCTCACCAAAAATTCCAAAAAGACTACCGTAGTAGAACAGGCAAAGAAGCAATGACGCTCGACAACATCATGCACTACTTCTCCAGCCGCAAATACTTTTTAGGACCTATCAAAAACAAAATTTTCAAACGCATCGTGTACAAAGAAGATGTTACGGAAACAAAAGAACCTTTTACCTCTAGCACTTCACAACAAATTACCGGTAGCAAACGACAGGAAATAAAGAAAACATCTTGCTACGCATTTGTATACAACGATTTGAATATAGATATAGCCAATAACCAAAATTCTGAGCAGCCTTTTGAAAGCATGGTTGCAGACATCGGAAACGGCTTTTAAAATTTTTTTACGCTTTTTCAAAATGCCTCTTAAAACGTGCCTCCATGTGCCTCTTTTTATATAATAATTGAAAATCAATAAAATAATCTTATAAAAAGCGGAGGCACACACCGTTTTTGGGAGGCACACGGAGGCACATGGAGGCACAAGAGGCACGGAGGCACACGATTTCTATCAAAAAACCTAAAAAAAACAACAAATTCTCAAAAAATGGAAACCACAACTTTTCAAGCAAGTACGCTTAAAATGATTTGGGAAATGCATAAGAAAGAAAAGATGGGAGCAGTAAAAATTGCTAACTATTTAAGCGTAAAACCCCAGCGCATTGCAAGCATTATTCGAGAGGCCAAAAAACAGATAAAAAATAACAGTTCATACTAAAAAAAGAAAGCCAAATGCTACAAATCAAACTACATAAGCTTCAAGAAATAGAAACCGAAAGCCCCGAAAAATTTAAAACCTATATGGACAACATGCGCAATAGACTAGTGCGCATCTACAGCGAGCAACACAGAGTCTATTGGCGAGAAAATGGCAGTGGCTACTGCCTACGGGCTAGCGAAGCCGGATTGTACACGCTAGAACTTGCTTACGACTTTACTCGCCATTGTGGACGAGAAAAACAAATTCAATTCAACTTTTTATCTAAAACAGAAACCCCAACACCTCAACACCATGATTAAACTACAAGTCATTGGCCACCTTGGCCGCGATGCCGCACAAAACAATGCCAACGGCACACCTGTAATCAACTTTGCTGTAGCCCACACCATAGCAAACAAAGATGCACAGGGCAATAAAAAAGATGTTACCACATGGGTAGACTGTGCCTATTGGACAGACAAAGTGGCCCTACTGCCGTACTTAAAAAAAGGCCAACAGGTATATGTGGAAGGCATTCCCAACTCATTGCCTTACACCACCCGCGATGGCAAAGCAGCTAGCAAATTGGTGCTGCGTGTAAGCAACATTCAGCTAGTAGGCATTAAAAAAGAAGATGGCTACAACAGTGTCAATGCCGCCACACAGCCGCACATACCATCGGCAGCTACTCCGCAAGCGCCATTGCCCAATACTCCACCCGACAACTTTGACGATTTACCATTTTAAAAACATCACAAAATGATTGACGATAAAATTATACAGCTCGCAAAAAAACTGCACGCATTGGCAGAGCAAGGCGATGGCGGCGAAAAGGAAAATGCACTTGAAATGCTGCAACGATTGATACAAAAACATGGCATTACCTTAGAAAGTATTATAGGCGAGGTGAAACATAGGCGAAACTTTGTTATTAAAACCACGCAACATAAATTCTTTTTCCAAGTAGTAGCATCCGTGATAGGTGAAGATTATAGCTATTATCAATCTAAATCCAATAGAAGAAAAATTGTTTTATTCTTATCCGATGCAGAATTTATTGAGATACAAGCAAAATTTGATTTTTACGTAGTAGCCTACGAAAAAGATTTAAAACTGTTTTACCTAGCCTTTATACACCGGAATAAACTGTATGCAAAACAGCATGAAAACAACCAACAATCATCAAAAGAGCAGGCGCCAGAATTGACTGAGGATGATTTAAAGATCATAGACATGATGCAAGGTTTAAAAGCACATGCATTTCATAAAAGATTAACTCATTAAAAAAACACCATTATGAAACTTATTACTATTGACCCTCTCAAACTAGAACGCAAAAAAGGCAACGCCAATTTGCAAATGAGTATAAAAAACGGCGTAATCAACTTTAGTCCAATGCTGCTAGCAATGATGGATATCAACATTGGTAGCCGAATCAATTTTTTACAAGACGAAGATAACCCGACCAACTGGTATTTATGTAAAGCAACGAGTAGCGGGTTTGAATTAAGAGGTAAAAATACAAGCAGCAGCAACTGTGTGGCGGTTTTGCAATGCATTCCTTTGGTACGCAAAATTTTTAACTCCATCGATTTTTTAAAAAACACCGGTAAATGTTTGGTTGGCATCGAACCCATTAACATCAATGGCATCCCGCATTACGAAATCATCACAGCTAGTTTTAAATAAAATCAATTATCATATGGAATACTTTCAAATTGAATTCGAAAATGAAGAACCGAAAGAAACAATGAAATACATTGAGTCAAAACGGAATTGGGATGTAGCAAATCAGCGGTATAGAATACCTCCTGATAAGGAAATAGAAATTGAAGCCACGACTAACATAAACGAGTGTAAAATATTTTGGCGTGGTCAATACCTTATCGTTGAACACAACAACATGGTTCATTATTGGGATTGTTTCCCATGCTGTTTTTTGAAACAAGCCGTTGAATTTATAGAACCGGAAAACCCTGCCAAATGGAAAACGATAGATAAACTAATTGCATTAAGAATGGGTATTCGTCAAACAGAAGTCAATGGCTGTGGCTATGTGGAAAGCATTCTTGAAGGCGAAAAGATGACACTGAAACTGTATAATAAGTTTATGCGGTTTGCAAGAGCTCAAGATTTACAACACCATGGTTCACATACATTTTAACTACAGCGGTTATGGCTTCTCCGCTTTTAGAAGTCCAAAAATTAAATAATTATAAAATGGCACAAATATTCAGAATTGCAACATCGTCAAAACTTGATAAATTCAATGTTATTGGAAAAAAATCCAAAGTAACGGAAGAGTTGTTTTGGCAAACAGTAACAAGTAAAGTAAAAGAGATTACAGAAAGTCAACCCGAAAAGTTTGAAGAAGTATTCCAAACCGTCAAAACTCATTTACAAAAACAAAGCGTTACAATTATTGATACTTGGTTTGAAATTAAGGGTCGTCCTTAGCCTGACATTTCCAAACAGGTGTTTCTTAATATTATATCTTTTTATATTTTAATAGTCCAACCATTTTGCTCGCCGTATCAATCAGGCGAGCAAAATTTCAAATTATTAAACAAAACCAAAATAGACAATATGAAATTTGAAATAGAACTACATGCAGGTGATGAAAGATTCCATCAGTTAGTAGATTTTTTGAACTTACACAAAATCGACTATTCCCATCCGCATCTATTGCTGCAAACTGCAAACGTTAGCAGTAGAGGCTTTATTTCTAGTTGTTGCGAAGGGGAAAAATGTCGTGTATGCGACAAGCCTGCAACAAAAAAATTAGAGGAAACAATATTTCACGATGACCCCAATCCAATGCGACATCCTTTAACCGCATACGTTTGTGAAGAACATTTTAGAATGATTGTCGGTCGTACTTGCAGGCAATGCAATGTTGGCGGTTCGGGCTGCTGTCAAAACAATAATTAAATTTGAAGAATGAAACTTTATAACAAAATCAGAATTTGGTTAGCAATAAATATTAAATGGTTACGTCCACACTTGCTTAAAAAGCATGAGCAAGAAAAATTGTCAATTTTAGAGTTGAGGGCTTGTTTTGTTTTTTTGGGATTTGACACTTCAGATATGTCAGATGATGAAATAAAACAAGGAGTAAATGATTTGTCAAAATTTTTGGGAAAAACACGTTGTAACTCCCAAGAATTGTTAGAAGTATCAAAAAGTATGGCGGGGCTGTCCGCCTGACCGCTAACGAACAAGGCTTGGCGATGGTGGAGCTTTGAGTTGCGTCACGCTTGGCCGTCGCCCGTTGAATGATGATAAAAAGTTGGGTTTAAATTCCAACTGTTCGGTTGAGTTCTGTCGAGCTGAAACCGAAGCTCAATAAAGTTCCCAAATTTGCGATACGAGTTTTGTCGCCCCCCACTATTGCCAAACCTCATGTTGCACGTTGCTTTTCGTCCAACATGACGATGACGATAAATTTAAACCCACCGAATTTAGGGTAATTAAAATAATTTTTATGGAAAAGTATTTAGGTAGAAAAATTAAAGAAAAAAAAGAGTTTAAAGTGGATGGTACATTTGAAAGTATGTACGCTGCACAAAGATGGTTAAAAGAAAATGGATATAGTTATGGGTCAAGTTGTGCAATGATGCCAACTGCTATAATGAAAGGAGATTATTATAGTTACGATTTGCCCCACAAATGGAAAAACTTTACAGCAAAAGAAAAAAATAATGTTGATGGTGTCATAACTGGCGATATGAGAGAAGGTACTGTTTTTGTTTACCTTTTTAATTAGCGAGCTGTGTCCTAAAGTAACGTGCAACTAACAAGGCTTGGCGATGGTGGGGCATTGAGTTTTGTCACGCTTGGCCGTCTACTGTACAATAGAATTACTAATGTTTAAAATTTATTACTCATGTCAAATACGAATTCCGTCACGCTGGAACTGCCATTCAATAATGTTCCAAATGATGAAATACGAGTTTTGTCGCCCCCCACTATTGCCAAACCTCATGTTATGCGGTCGGCTTTTGTCGAAACTTACAAATGGCAAGAGTTTCACGCGAACGGTCAACTTAACATTGATGGCGAAATTGCTGTCATTGCCGAATTGTCAAAAGGCTTATATGACTGGCGTGATGGCTGGTATGACTGTCGAAATTGTGATGACTTAAAAAACGGAAAATATTTTATATCTAAAGGCATTCCAGTTTGTCGAATAGGCGTTTGGTCGTGTTATTTTGATAACGGTCAACTTGCTTGGCAAATTGACTATGGTGATGGAATGTTAGATATCAAAATACCAAGACAAAGATTTCCTTCCTATCGGAAAGATGGTACTTTGATTGCGCGGTCGTAAGCTGCTGCACAACGTACCGGTTGACGAAGTGCCGCCCTCACAACACTTAGCCCCAC
>JAIXOS010000011.1 GCA_027486695.1 Chitinophagaceae bacterium
AACCGGTAACTCTTTGAAATACCAACGCAGAGTGGCTCATGCGGTTAAAAAAGCTCGTCAAATGGCTTTGCTACCTTATGTAACCGACCTTTTAAAATAACCACATTAGTAACCATCCCTAATCCCTTCTAAATCAATGGGTGACAGTCGCCTAGACTGGGCTATCGGGAGCTAAAAAAATAATCATGCAAGTAATCTTAATTCAAGACGTAGATAATTTGGGCGGTCGTAACGAACTAGTTACGGTACGTAACGGATATGCACGCAACTACTTAATTCCTCAAAAATTTGCAATTGAAGCGAATAGCTCAAACCTAAAACAATTGCAAGAGAAATTAAAAGTTCAAGCTAAAAAAGAAGCAGCAATGCTAGCCGAAATTAACAAAGTAGTAGAAGTTTTGGCTGCCGGAGCTGTTAAAGTGGGCGCTAAAACAGGTACTACCGGTAAAATATTTGGTAGTGTTACTTCTTTACAAATTGCTCGTGCTATTCGCGACCAAAAAGGTTACGAAATTGACCGCAAACGTATTTCTATCATAGACGACATTAAAGAACTTGGTTCATACAAAGCTTCTATTGATTTTGGTAATGGAAAAACTACCGAAATAGAGTTTGAAGTTATTGCAGAATAAGTCATTTAAACATCTCTACTTTATCAAAAAGCCGTACAAGTTATCTGTACGGCTTTTTTGATAAATACCATGCCCAACTTCTCCCTTCATGTTATAGGCATACAAAAAAAATAGTCACTTGTAAAAAAAATATTGAAAACTCAATAAAAACAATACTTTCGCATAGTCAATGGCCAGTTCTTCCATTTCTCTCGAACTTTTCACGTAAATGCTTCAGGGTTTTTGGTTACGCTGTTTACCGTCATTGTTTTATTTATTTTTAATTTTTTAAGAACATGAACATTTACGTTGGAAATCTTAACTGGAACATGACCAGTGAAGACCTTCAGGATCTTTTTGCGCCATTTGGCGAAGTAATTTCTGCAAAAATCGTTACCGACAAATTCAACAACAACCGTAGCAAAGGCTTTGGTTTTGTAGAAATGAGCGATGACGATGCTGCTCGCACAGCTATTAGTGCCTTGCACGATACTGATGTGCAAGACCGCAAAATAGTTGTTAACGAATCTACTCCACGCCCTGAAGGCGAAAGAAGAGAAGGTGGATTTAAAAAACGCCCAGGCGGCGGCGGTGGTTACGGCGGCGGAAGTCGTGGTGGTAACAGCGGCGGCGGTTATGGCGGTGGAAGCAGCCGTGGCGGTAGCGGTGGCGGATACAATCGCGATCGTGGCGGTAGCGGCGGCGGTTACAATAGATATTAATTTTACCACTATATCTATATATCACGTGCTTACAATTTTAAGCTCTGCACAATAGTGCAGGGCTTTTTGTATTTATGATGGGCAATTCAACATGGCAATTCCTCCCCTCCCTTCTAGTCTTACTTCTTCTCTTCGCAAGCAACTCCACTACAAACGCAGTCAACACCTTTTTAAGCTATTTTTTTTATTGCGCAAAGGTTTTTACAAAAAGTGACTTCATATTGTTTAGCATGTCATTAACCGAAGATCAACTTATTTCCGCTTTGCAAAAAGGTGACGAACATGCCTTTAAATGGCTAGTAGACACCTATCAGCACATGGTTTACAATACCATTTTGGGCATTGTGCAGCATCCACAGGAAGCGGAAGATGTGGCGCAGGAAGTATTTGTACAAGTGTACCAATCTGTTGCCGGCTTTCTAGGCAAAAGCAAGCTATCTACGTGGTTATACCGCATAGCTATAACCAAAGCACTTGATTGGGAGCGACATAAAAAAAGAAAAAAAAGATTTGGCAACCTACTTTTCTGGTCAAACAATACAACTGATGCAATAGAAAATTGTGCAGATTTTGAGCACCCTGGATGGCAACTGAATAATAAAGAAATGGGTATAGCTCTGTTTAAAGCTATTCAACAATTACCCGTTAATCAAAAAATTGCTTTTGTACTACATTATACCGAGGAACTAAGCTATAAAGACATTGCAGAAATCATGACCGTAAATATAGCAGCAGTAGAAGGCTACTTACACAGAGCCAAGCAACAGTTAAAAACCGCACTATCTACCTATCAACAATAAAAAATGACTAATAAGACTCAACCCTCAATTGGGGAGACAGAAATTTTCTGGGAAACAATGCCTCACATACAACGGGCAACAATGCCTCCCTATTTCTATACCCGCTTACAAGCCAAACTTGCTAAGTCCACTCAAAACCAAAATAGTGTAACAAATCAACTTTGGCAACAAATGATACAACCCAAAATAGCGGCATTCGTTTTTGCCTTTTTTATAACCATGCAGTTGCTGATTTTCGCAAATCTGCAACCCACTAAAACCCTTTCTGCTAAAACCAATCGACCCACTTTGGAGGCATTTGCAGAAGAATACAATTTCACTTTTTCATCTTATAACTATACAAAAAAATAAATACCATGAGCTACTTTACCCAATCAAAGTGGTGGTCCTCCATTCTTATTGTTCTTCTAATCATCAATATTGGCACTATTTCGTTTTTTTGGTGGGATAAAAAACACCAAACGCCCCCGAACGCCCACCCAAATGGACCTGCGCATTTTTTGATTCATGAATTGAAATTGAACAACCAACAACAGGCCGCTTTTGATTCATTAAAGTACCTACACCAAACAAAAATGGAGGCATTAAAACCTGCGTTGCGCGATGCAAAGGATGCGTTCTATGCTTTACTTAAGCAGCCGACTACCAATGATAGTCTGTTTACCCAATCGTTACAGCGTATTGGCGAGCTACAACAAAGCTTGGACAAAAACACCTATGAACATTTTAAACAAGTGCGAAAGTTATGTACGCCAGAACAACAGGAAATTTTCGACAGTATTATTATGCAAGCAATAAAAATGATGGCACCTCCCCCACACAAAGCAATGCACCATCCAAAACTATCTGATAACGAAAAGATACCCGAATCGCATGAACCACTACCGCCCAATCAATAAACAATCTTTGAGCACTTAAATACTACTACTCCTTTACTTTGTTTGCCAACTGACCGCAGGCGGCATCTATATCTTTACCTCTGCTTCTGCGGAGACGGGCATTTACTTTATTTTTTTCTAAATAACTCATAAAAGCCATAGTAACTTCTTCGTCGGGCTTGGTAAACCGAGCATTATCAATAGGGTTGTATTCAATAATATTGATTAAATCGGCGGGCACTTGTCTATAAAGCTTCACCAAATCATCGGCATCTTTCAACGAATCATTGAAATTTTTGAATAGTATGTATTCAAAAGTTATTTCATTGCCCGTTTGTTTATAAAAGTAATTGAGCGCATCAACGAGAACCTTAATGTTATTGGTTTCGTTTATCGGCATAATTTCGTTTCGCTTTTCATCGGTAGGTGCATGTAACGATAGTGCTAGTTTAAAACGTACTTTATCATCTCCCAATTTTCTTATTTGCTTGGCCACACCTGCTGTTGATACCGTAATTCGTTTGGGACTCATAAACAAACCGTCTTCGGCTGTAATTCTTTCTATTGCCTTCAATACGTTCGAGTAATTCATCAATGGTTCACCCATACCCATGAATACAATGTTGGACAACTTTTTTTGATAATGCAATTCACTTTGTTGGTTGATCAGTACTACCTGATCGTATATTTCGTCAAAAGTTAAATTTCGTTTTCTATCCATGTAGCCTGTGGCACAAAACTTACAGCTCAAACTACACCCAATTTGCGAACTAACACAGGCTGTTTTACGTTCATCGGTGGGTATTAAAACACCTTCAATTGCATGCGCATCGTATGTTTTAAACCTACTTTTCACTGTTCCATCGTCACTAACTTGCGTTGCATTCACGGTTAATGCCGGCAACGAAAAGGTACTTTGCAACTTTTGACGCAGCTCTTTACTCAAATTGGTCATTTCATCAAAACTATGTGCATGCTTCTGCCATAGCCATTCGTGCACTTGCTTTACTCTGAACTTTTTTTCTCCCAAACTTTCAAAATATTCGTTTAACTGTTCAATACTACAATGACGAATATTGGGTAATGTATTTGTAAGCATGTAGCAAAGATAGGCATCTACCATTTAAATGTTGACCGCAATTAGCACCCAGAAACGCCTAAAAATAGCAACGCACCTAATGAATACAAACGGCTACATGGTAGCCTATTAGCGAGACTTATGAGCCAGAGGCCGGTACTACTATTAATCGACATGGGCGTTGGCACCGTTCAAAAAACGAACTACTATGTAACAACCATTCAACAACTCTTTATAAAGCAAACATCCCGAAATGCAACGTCATGCATTCGGGATGTATATGATAGTAAAAAATTATTAAATTGTAAAAAACTTATTTACAAATAGCTATTAATCAGGTTTTTTACCTTCCAAAAAAGTATTAAGCGATGAAAGTTGTGCTCCATTTTGGTTATTTTCATCCGTATTCACAGTTACTTTGCTATAAAAATCATCTGCAGAAGCAAAAGCGTTACCAAGTAAATCTATTTTTTGACGAATATAAGCCGGTACCATTTCAAATTCATTATTGGGATCCGAAGGGTTGGTATTGTAGCTCAATGTTCTTAGCTTTTGTATGCGTTCTTGTGATCTGCGACGTTGTTCTTCCTCTGATAAATCTGTTGCTACATGGGTAGGTTTTGCTTGCGCTTGTGCTACCGGAGGCGGAGTTGGCTGACTACTACGCTCGTACACATCAAATTTAGGCAAAGCCGGTTCAGCAGGTGGCGTTGGTGGCACTTGTGCTGTTGGAGCAGCAGGAGTAGCAATAAACGGAGGAGGTTCAGGCAATTTCACTTCTACCGCTGGCGGAGTTGGCTTTGGCTGATTCCAAACTGGTTGTTGCGGCTCTTGTGCTATCGGATGCTGCGCATAAATGTTGGTAGGCTTATTAATTACTGAGCCTGTAGCAGGTTTTTCACTCACCACAAAGCGAAGTGTTTCATCTATCGGCGGTTCCACTGTTTTTTCTTCAGCGGCAACAACCGGTTGTTGCACAGCTTCGATAGTAGGTTTTAGCTCAAAATAACTATTGCCATCCACCATACTAGGTACTTCCGAAACTGTATTCTGTTGTGCTTCTTTTTGAGTAGTAAGAAAAGGTGCTTCGTTATTCTGTTGCAATTTGGGGGCTATAGCATCGGCAATAACAGTAGGCTGTTGGTAGCTAGGCACTAAATTTGTTGCTTGTGTACTTTGAGCAGGCGCATTTTGTTGAGCCCCTAATGTCATCACAATTTTTTCCAAAATAGGGCTTGCTACAGCTTGCTCACGAGTTTCAAAAGGATTTCGAGCTTCAAAGCCGGTAGCTATTAATGTAATACCAATTTTTTTATCCAACGAATTATCGTACCCCATACCCACAATCACATCTGTTTTTTCTCCAGCTTGCATGCGCAAGTAAGAGTTAATAACATCCAATTCATCCATCGTACACTCGTGATCACCTTCCGCGCTATTGATATTGATTAAAATCCATTTAGCTCCTTTAATATCGCTATCATTCAATAGCGGACTTGCAAGTGCTTCTTCTATAGCACGCTGAGCCCTATCTTCTCCTTCAATTTCGGCTTTACCCAAAATAGCAGACCCACCATTTTTCATAACGGTACACACATCTGCAAAATCCACAATAATGTGACCTCTACTATTAATGATATCTGTGATGCATTTTGCTGCTGTAGCCAACACATTATCAGCTTTACAGAAAGCCTCCTTCATTTTTAGGTTGCCGTATTGCATGCGCAACTTATCGTTGCTTATCACCAACAAAGTATCTACATAGGGAGTTAATTGATTGATACCCTCTTCGGCTTGCACCTTCCGACGGGGCCCTTCAAACGAGAAAGGAGTGGTTACAATACCCACCGTTAATATACCCAACTCCTTACAAACCTTGGCAATTATTGGGGCGCCACCTGTTCCGGTACCACCGCCCATGCCTACGGTAATAAAGGCCATTTTGGTGTTTACTTCCAGTATTTTACGTATTTCATCTAGGCTTTCTTCTGTGGCTTTTTTTCCCACTTCGGGGTTAGCTCCTGCTCCCAATCCTTGTGTTAAAAAAGGGCCTAGCTGAATTTTATTGGGTATTTTACTTTGTTCAATTGCTTTTGCATCGGTATTACAAACGATGAAGTCAACACCTTCAATGTCCTGTGCGTACATGAAATTTACGGCATTGCTACCGCCACCACCTACACCAATTACCTTGATGATAGATGATTTTTGTTTAGGGAGATCAAATTGGATCATAGAGGTTGAGTTTACGGATTTGTAAATAAACGTTATTTAGGGCATTTTTTCAGTAGGATATGGATAATAATTTATTAACATGATATGTGCTTGATCATAAAATACGCCTGTTTATGCACATTCTACAATCAAACACATTTCAGTAAAAACTCAATTATTTGGCTTATTCTATTATTTTATCTTCTTCTTCTTTAAATAAATCAATTAAATTATTCTTAAACTTATCCCAAATATTTATTTTCTTTCTAGCATCCCCATTATTGATACCTACTTGCGGTTCTACAGTTGCATCGGACGTAGGTAATACTTTAGCAGCATTAACATCTTCCAACTTATCTGCTTTCAATGATTCGGGAACCGATAAGTGTTTTGGTTTTTCTAAAAAGATTTTATGTTTGTTTTCATAGTCATCGCATCCTTTTAATATTAAACCAAGGCAGGTAGCATACATAGGTTTTTTCAGTTCCTCAATATGATTAGGTGCCAAGTGTTCATTGGGCAATCCAATTCGGGCATTCAGGCCGGTAGTATATTCGGTTAACTGTATGAGGTGTTTCAACTGCGAACCGCCACCTGTAATAATGATGCCACCATTTAAATTTCGGGCATCGATTCCAATTTGTTTTAAATGAAAACTAACAAAATCGAGTATTTCGCCCATTCTTGCTTGGATGATTTGCGAAAGATTTTTGACACTTATTTCCTTTGCCGGCATACCACGTAATCCCGGAATGGTAATATATGCGTTGGCATTGGTTTCTTCGGCCAAAGCACTACCAAATTGAAGTTTCATTTGTTCGGCCTGACCTTTTAATACCCCTAAGCCTAACTTGATATCGTTGGTAATGTTTTCGCCACCGAAAGGAATAACAGCGGTGTGGCGTAAAATGCCTTCATAAAAAACAGCCAAATCGCTAGTACCACCACCTATATCCAAAATAGCAACACCCGCTTCCATATCCAAATCGCTCATTACAGCACTTGCACTTGCCAAAGGTTGCAATACCAAATCTTTGGTTTTTAAATTACTGCGTTCAACAGCCCTTTTAATATTCTTAATGGCATTTTTATCGCCTGTAATTATATGGAAATTCGCGCCCACTTTTACGCCGTTATAACCTACCGGATCTTTAATATTCTGAATATTATCGACACTAAATTCTTGAGGAATTACTTCAATAATTTCATCGCCGGCAGGAATAAAGGTTTTGCGTTGGTTACTAATCAAGTGCTCAATTTCGTGCCTTTGGATTTCTAATTCTGCATCTTGACGTACAATATCGCCCCTTGTTTGCATACTTTTTATGTGATGACCGGCAATACCAACATACACTTCATGAATTTCTAACTCAGGGTTGCTATCTAAGCAATTATTGAGCGCTTTCTGAATAGCAGTCATGGTTTCGTTGATGTTCAACACCTGTCCGTGTTGTACACCACTACTATCGGCTCGGCCAAACCCTAATATTTCCAGTTTTCCAAATTCGTTTTTACGACCGGCAATTGCTGCAATCTTGGTGGTACCAATATCGAGCCCTACAATGATAGGCGCATCATTAGCTGGTTTTTCTACTGGGGCATTGCTAGCCGAAGGAATTGATTGACTGTAATTCATATAATTATTTTAACGATTCAAATGTATCCTAAATGCAATCCGAACAAAAAATAAAACCTAGCAAAACAACCATTCAACACCTTCCGCTTAAGCTATTGATGCGGTTGTTTGTTTTTGGCTACACGAGGCTTCATATTAGATAACGGAATTGTGTTCACTTTAGTATTTGAATGCGTATTATTTGGCAACTTTTTTTTAACAGTTTCTTTTTTGGGAGGCGCTACTTTGGTTGGTGCTTTTTGTACGGATTTTACTGCCGGTTTAGGCATTACAGCAGGTGCTGCTTTTTTTGGAATTAAACTGGTATCTACTATTATGCCTAAGTGCGATTGCAAGCTATCGGTAGTGTGTAAACTATCGGTAGCTGATTTAACAAATCCCTTTTTTAATGCTATAACTTGGCTGTTAAACTGCACATTTAAACTTTCGTAATTATCTATTCCATTTTGCAACCATGCTTTTTTATAGAACGTATATAGCCTAGTAAACTTCTCCTCCATATTGTTGGCATCACCAAACAAAATAGTGTGCGCACCTACAGCAGGTGACAGTTCGAATGTGGCTTGTTCGGTAATATTAATTTGTGCAATTTGTGCCATCCAAAAGCTATCGGCCATGATATACATGCTCATTTTTTTCACTTCCTTAAGCAAGGTGCTATCGGCTTTTGTAAGTTTTGTTTTTTCGCTAGGAAAATTGGTAAATACCGGCACGCGAGCACTCAATTTATCGCTAAGCGGTAGGCGAGCAGCAGAACTATCAATGTAAAATGATGCCCCGGATGTGGTAAACAACCGCGCTACCGGCTCTCTCTCCAAAATATTGATTTGCAAAACCTGATTGCGATCAAAGAACAATTCTGCATTTTTTACCCAAGGATTAAGCATTAACTGCTCTTCTAAGCTGCGTAAATTAATATCATTTACCGGTAATTTAATGAGCTCACTTGTAGAATCAATTGCCTTAAGTATGTCTTTTTCGTCGATAAACATGTGTTCATCGGCTCCTGTAATATCAACTTTAATATCAGTACACAACTTATGATTTTTGTATTGCATAGCAGCCCCTAACAACACGATTGCTCCCAATCCAAAAAGGAGCCATGCTGCTTGAACAAAGCGTTTTTTTACAAGTTGTGTATTCATTTATGAATGGTTATGCAATAAATTATTTTTACATTCTTCAATCAATCCGTCTATATCTCCGGCACCGGCCATTACAACCAACTCAGGCTTTTGTGTAGCTACCCATGCCAAGGTTGCTTGCTTAGAAAGTACCTGCCTATTGGTCAATTTCATTTTGCGCAGCAACATTTCACTGTCAACACCCTCAATAGGCAACTCCCTTGCAGGGTAAATAGGCAATAACACCACTTCATCAGCAAGATCGAGGCTTGTAGCAAAATCGTTAGCCAAATCGTTGGTACGAGAATACAGATGCGGTTGAAAAAGAAGTGTCAATTTTTTGTGGGGAAAAATGCTACGTACACCAGTTATCAATGCTCGCAATTCTTCCGGATGGTGTGCATAGTCGTCTATTAAAACGTGGGTATCGGTTTTTAGATGGTACTCGAAACGTCGTTTTACACCTTTAAATGCATCTAAAGCCGCCACTATTTTATCTTCTTCTATATTTAAAAACTTAGCAACAG
>JAIXOS010000367.1 GCA_027486695.1 Chitinophagaceae bacterium
AAGTACTGCCCACTTTAGCTACCAATGGTGAATATCGTTATTCAGTAACGGATGTTTTGCCCCATACCAATGGCCAAACTTGGTTGTATAGAATTCAACAAATTGATTATAACGGGCAAGCTACTTACAGTAATGTAGTATATATCCAAACTGGAACCAATCAACCTTTACAAGTAGCTATTTATCCCAATCCTGTTACTGCTAACGCTAAGTTGCAAATGATTGCACCCGCTAGTGCTTGGATTCGATATGCAATTGTAGATGCTAGTGGTAAAACTGTCGCGCAACAGCAGGTATGGGTGCAAAAAGGAGCTATTAATTTTTCACTCAACCAAGAAATAGGCTTACGGAAAGGCAATTATTGGGTTGTAGTTACAGATTTACAAGGACATCAATTGCAAAGAGTATCTTTTATTAAACAATAATTATTAATTTTTTTAATTACAACAAACGATTAAAACTTTACAAAATGAAAAAGTTACAATTATCTGCCTATTCGCTTTTAGCGGTCTTGGGTATGGTTTTTACGGGTAATAGCTATGCCCAAAAAGTAAACACAGCCGATTCTTTGGAATTGGTGAGGTTATACAATGCCACCAAAGGAGGCGATTGGACAAACAATTCAAATTGGCTTACTTCTGCCCCCGCAGCTACTTGGTTTGGCGTGAGTGTAGATACAGCAGGGCGAGTTTCTTCCCTTGTTTTACCCAACAACAATTTGGTAGACTCCCTGCCCAAAACCTTTGTGAATATGCGTTTACTTCGCACACTTGATTTGAGTAATAACCAATTAACCGGTTCGTTGCCTTCTATGGTAAATTTAACGGTGTTAAACACCCTCAATTTAAGCAACAATAAATTGTCGGGAACCATTCTTGGTTATCCTCGAGGTTCAATTGTTACTATCAACTTGTCAAATAATAGGTTTACAGGCGCAGCCCCTGCATTAAACACTGCTAGTCATACAAAAGCGCTTTTCTTTGGATTGCTTAAAGAAATAAACTTATCGCATAATTCATTTTCGGGCAATTTACCCGCAGCAGGTTTAGGCTATATTCTCGATACTGCAACAAGATTATACCCAGGAACTCAAACCGATACCAGTTTAACTCGTGTTGATTTGTCGTACAACAATTTTACGGGCGGTGCAGGCAATACCATGGCGCCATCTGTACAGTACTACGACATTTCGCATAACCAAATTGCCGGCGCTGCACCGGCACCAACTGTAAACGTCACCTACTGCGATTATTCGTACAATTTGCTAACCGGTAACTTTTTGGCAGGATACCCAAGTAGACCTAAATTAGAAACCCTCATCCTGCGCAACAATCGCATGACAGGCGGTATGCCTTATTTTAACGGTACACATTTTGTTGGTTTAAAAACGTTGGTGCTTGATAGCAATAAATTTGTATTCTCAAACTTTGAAGCTGTTGCTTTTTCATTACCCGGTCAGCCAGGTTCCAAAATGCCTGCAGCTAAAGGAGGATCTACTAGTGTTGGTATTCAAGATCCTTTATTAAAAATTAATTTCAATACCGATTCTGCATACCTTACTGTTGCACCAACCGGTACTACTCGCAACAATACTTTTAAATGGTATTTAGAAAACGGCACATTGTTGGCTACCAAAACAGGCGATTCTACTTACCGACCTACTGAACCAGGTACCTATAAGTATTTTGCGCAAATAACCAATTCCGCTATCCCTACCATGGTACTCAAAAGTGCCCTATCAATCGATATTTTACCGGTTACTTTAGCCGCTTTTTCGGCTCAAACCAATGGCAGCCAAGTATTGCTATCTTGGAATACGGCCACCGAAATCAACAACGCTTATTTTGAAGTAGAAAGAAGTTTCAACGGACTAACTTTCACCAAAGTGGGTACTGTTGCTGCACAAGTTTCGTTTAAGTACCAATTTACCGATTACTTAACTGCTGCTTTTGGAAAAGTATATTATCGTTTGAAACAAGTAGACAACAACGGTGCATACGCATACACCAATGTGTTAGTGGTAACTGCCAATAGTGCCAACAACAAAATAGCTGTTGCGCCCAATCCGTTTATCAATAAATTGTCAGTTGCTGTTAAGTTAGCGCAAGCTCAAACCGTAACTATCAGAATTAGCGATGCCAATGGCAAAGTTTGGGTTAGCAAAAAACAATCAGTACAAGCCGGCGACAACCTTGTGTTGATTAACGAAGCGGCCACTTTTGCAAAAGGTACATATGTTGTTGAAGTTTTCAACTTGGCAGGTACCCGCATAGGTGCGGTTAAAGCCATTAAATAATACTTTTTTAAGCCATCCATTGTTAGCACAGTTGCGCAATGGATGGCTTTTGTTTTTTTACTTGGGCGTTCCCCTTCGGGTCGGGCTTTTTGTTCCAACTCCGCAGGTAGCCGCAGGCATATTCCCAATCAATTGAAAACGTTGCACGCGGCTATCTTTGCGGGGTTTCCACGTCAATCCCTAACGCTTTTTTATACGTTATTAGATTCCTTTTTTTAATTTATCAACACGTATCCTAGTCATTACTTTATACTTTACCATAATGATCAAATATTTACTCCTGGTTTTCAGTATTTGTTGTTGCACGGTTGGAGCAACTGCTCAAAAAGGCAACTTTGAAACGGGTAATCAAGCCTTTTTACTCAACGGAAAACCTTATGTTATCCGTGCAGCCGAATTGCATTATCCCCGTATCCCACGGGCTTATTGGGAACACCGTATCCAATTATGCAAAGCAATGGGCATGAATACCATTTGTATTTATTTGTTTTGGAATTACCACGAACAGCAAGAAGGGGTGTACGATTTTACCGGCGAGAAAGACATTGCTGCTTTTGTAAAACTGATTCAAAAAAATGGCATGTATTGCATCGTTAGGCCGGGCCCTTATGTTTGTGCCGAATGGGATATGGGCGGTTTACCTTGGTGGTTGCTCAAGAAAAAAGACCTAAAAATCAGGGCTTTATCGGATACTTTTTTCATGCGCTCGCTCAATCGCTACTTGTTGGCTGTAGGCAAGCAATTACAACCCTTCCAAATACAAAATGGGGGCAACATCATCATGGCACAAGTGGAAAACGAATATTCTGCACATGGTAACGATAAAAACTACATGCAAAGTATTGCCACCGCTATGAAGCAGTCGGGCTTTGATAAGGTACAATTGTTTAGGTGCGAGTGGAGCAATTCAGTCAATAATTACAAGTTGCCCGAAATGGCCATCACCCTCAATTTTGGTGCGGGCTCTAATATAAATAATCAATTCAAACTATTAAAGGAGTTGTATCCGCAATCGCCACTCATGTGCAGCGAATATTGGACCGGGTGGTTCGATAGATGGGGACGTCCGCACGAAACACGTTCGGTGAGTAGTTTTATTGGTAGCTTAAAAGATATGATGGACCAAAAAATATCCTTTAGCTTGTACATGGCACATGGCGGTACTTCTTTTGGTCAGTGGGGAGGGGCAAATGCGCCGCCTTATTTACCAATGGTAACATCGTACGATTACAATGCACCTATTGGCGAGTGGGGCAATACCACCGATAAATTTTTTGCGGTTCGCGATTTATTGAAAAATTATTTAAACGAGGGCGAAACACTTGCGCCAATTCCGGCTGCAAAGCCTGTTATGCGCTTGCCTGCCATTCGTTTTACACAATCAGCAGCATTATTCAGTAACCTACCCAAACCCATTGTGTCGCAGCAGCCTTTGCCCATGGAAATGTATGGCCAAGGGTGGGGACGTATTTTGTACCGTACACAACTGTCGGCTAGTGCTACACCGCAAACATTAACCATTACCGAAGTGCACGATTGGGCTTCCATTTGGCTCAATGGTAAATTGATAGGCACGTTAGATCGCTGTAAAAACCAATCAACGATTCAATTGCCGGCAATGGAATCTAGTGCTCAATTAGATATTTTAATTGATGCTACCGGTCGTGTTAATTTTGGCGGAGCCATCATTGACCGTAAGGGCATTACCCAAAAAGTAACTTTGGGCATTGGTACTTCGGCAACTTCCATTACCAATTGGCAGGTGTACAACTTTCCGGTAGATATGGCTACTCAATTACAACCCAACTATAGCAACAAAGCAATTAGTGGCCCCGGATGGTACCAAGCTAGTTTTGTGGTAAACAAATTAGCGGACACCTACTTAGATATGCGCAGTTGGGGCAAAGGGATGGTGTGGGTTAATGGACATAATTTGGGACGCTTTTGGCAAATTGGCCCTCAGCAAACTTTGTATTTACCCGGATGTTGGTTGAAAAAAGGAGCCAATCAAATTGTGGTTTTTGATATGGAAACTCCCAAACAACCTACTATTGAGGGGTTAGATGCTCCTATACTTGACCAAGTAACCATTGAAGACAGCCGACTGCATCGTAAAAAAGGCGACAGCCTGCTTTTGGGCAACGAAACACCGGCATATGTTGGCAACTTTGCGCCGGGCGATGGATGGAAAACGGTAACCTTACCCAAAAGCTTTACCGGCCGCTATGTGTGTCTTGAAGCTTTGAATAGCCAAAACCATAACGACGGCTTTACTTCTATTGCCGAATTGGTACTGACCGATGCGGCCAACATGCCTTTATCGCGCCAAAAATGGAAGGTGTTATTTGCCGATAGCGAGGAAGTAGCCTATGCCAACAATGGTGCCGATAATGTTTTCGATATGCAAGAGTCAACTTTTTGGCATACACAATGGGGCACGGCAAAACCCAAAGGACCGCACCAAATTGTGATTGATTTAGGCGAAACAATGCAGATTGGGGGACTCAAATACTTGCCTCGTACCGATAAAAGTACCAATGGCAATATCAAAGACTTTCGCTTATTTATCAAACAACAACCCTTTTCAGGCATTGCAACAGCTCAATAACAATGCTCATTTTTTTATTGCTAAACAATTGTATGATTCGCTTTTTTTTCTCTTTTAAATGCTGTTCTTTGGTTGCTAGTTTGTTCATAGCTACGTTACAAGGATTTGGTCAGTCAGCCAATCCCCAAGGGTTTTTTCTCAACGATTTTCAACTGAAAAATGCCCCAATTCCGTTGCACGAAAACGTTCA
>JAIXOS010000489.1 GCA_027486695.1 Chitinophagaceae bacterium
ATGGCCAAAGAATAACAAATTGCTCATTGGCGGATTGCAAACTAAGGTAAAAAAAGACTTTTTGCTCACCGATCCAAAGCAGAAGGATTTGAGAGTAAGCCAAGAAAATACAACAGATATGGCCATTTCTTTGGAGGCATTAACGCAAGATACTGCTAATACTGTTATTAAGCTGGTTTGCGATAGCATTTATAATGTTAACCCTATTCGCCTGCTAAACTCCAACGAAAACAACGTTTTGCTTGTATTTGATGCCGCTACACCGGGTCAACGCTTTGCCTACGGCGATGGCAAGCGCAACAAAAATGTTGCTAGAAATTGGAAAAATCAAAACCAATATTTACAATGGGACGTACGTTTAAATGAAGCGGCAACCTTTCATTTGGAATTGCAATACAACACCGTCAACCAAACCGATAGCGGCACAATCATCGTACGAATAGATGATGTACCGTATCGTATTGCCTACACCCCCACCTCAAACGCAAACTCCACAGCCACCCTACAACTCCCCGATGTGGCAATGGGCAAGGGCAAACATGTTATTCAACTACAATTGGAAAATTATACCGGTTCTGAAGCCATGCAGCCCATGCAATTGTTGTTGCAGCCGCGTAAGTAATGGCTTACCTGTTTCATAGGCAATCAATACATTGATTGGGTACAGGCAAGTTGCTAGCATGGCTCGAAGCGTCTCGAAGCATACCCGAAGTTGCCCGAAGCAATCTCGAAGCAGTCTCGAACAAAACTCGAAGCAGGTAGTATAGGCACGTGTAGGTAAACGGAGCCTTTAGTACAGTTGGCAACAGTTTTTTAATACGGATTAGCGCATAGGAAGCCTAGTCCAATCTCAAGTAAGTTAGTGGCGGTCTACAAGAAACGAAGGTAACAGGCGGTGCATAAATGATTGGTTTACAATGCGGCAAACCATTTATTAACCAACAATGGGCTATTACAATATTCCTTTTGGGTAGGTCAATTGGAGCAGAGGGGGCATTTTTACAGACTAAATATTATAGCCGGTTACTAGCGTGCTAACAATTGTGGCAATTTACTGTGCAAATACTGGTTTTTTTACAATCTGCCTGTTTTTACAACGGGCCGTACTTTTATAAGTAATCTGCTATGTATTCATTGCAAAGTAGAATTGTGAGCCTAATACAAATAAGGCTACTTGTTAGGCTCACTATCGGTTGGTGTACGATGGGGCAATCGGGTGTTTTCTTCCAAAAGCATATCTAAATGCTTTTTTTGGTACAAAATCACAATGTTGATTTTGATGTAGGCTATTTTTTCTCATCGCGCCATTTTTGTAAGGTTCGTTTACTGATTTGGAGATGGGCGGCTACTTCTTCGTTCGTGTAAAGGGGATTGTTTTCCGATAATGATACACTACGCTTAGAATGCCGATAGTTTTTTTCTTTTGTATACATTATTGCGTTTATATTGTGGGTTTAATTAATTATGCTAAATTATTATTTTGTTGTAAGATTTTTCTTCAAATTGGTGTACAGTTTCTCACAATCTGTGGAAAAGACTACATTAAATTAGCCTAAAAATAATGTAAAGTGGCTTTTGTAATGGATGCAAATGGGGGTATCGGCAACTATGGAAGCTATCGATGACGTATTTGATAAGTTATTGGATTTTGCAGGTGTAATACATAATGATATAACCCTTAGTGCCATAGCTAGTGTACAAGCTGGTACCATAGCTGAAAACATAAAAGTCATTGATAATCAATCAGATGAATTGCTTAGTGCTGTAGGTAGTACCATAGCTAATACCCTAGCTAGTGCTATAGCTGTCGCTCTAAGCGATAAAGAAATAAAAGTATTGGATATAGCCAAACAATCGGTGGATAGAAAAGGATTACTAATGTCAATAGGGTTGAAAAATCTAAGGTTCAACTATGAAAGCTATGTAAAACCACTGGAGATGAATGGCTGGCTCACCATGACCATACCCGATAAACCCACAAGCCCCAACCAAAAATACCTTACTACCCTTAAAGGAAGATTGGTGTTGGAAATTTTAAAGAAATCTGGAATTGAATGAATCTGGAATTATCAAACAGGAGTTAGTAACTTGGCATTTAGAATTATTTTAGATTCCAGATTCTTTTTTGCAGATGAACCTTATGCTTACGATTTGAGTGAAGGGGAAATTAGAGAACCATTTACTAATTAATTTAAGCCAATAAACAGTTTAGAGTATGAAGTTTTATTTAGGTGTAACAGATAATAATTGGTTTAAGTATTTGAGTAATATTAATCCTGAGGATATAAATTTTTGGCAACCTGGCGGCACTGTAAATTTTAAAGTTTTACAAGCCGGTGCTCCCTTTTTATTCAAGCTAAAAAGTCCACTTAATGCAATTGGAGGTATTGGTTTTTTCTCAAGTCATACTTTTTTACCAATGTCAATCGCTTGGGATACTTTTAAAAATAGAAACGGATGTAATGCTTATGATGAGTTTCAAAGAATGATATTAAATTATAGGGCTGATAAACAAAATATAAATCCAACAATTGGATGTATAGTTCTTACAAATCCAATATTCTTCAAACAAGAAGATTGGATTGAAACACCAAATGATTGGGGTAAAAGTATTGTTCAAGGTAAATCTTACGATTCTAATGATATAGTTGGCAAAGAAATTTGGAATAAGGTAGAGGTGCTACTTGAGAAATATTTACACATCAATTCAATTGATGAAGGTAAAAGTCAATTTCTTTTAGAAGAACCAGCAAGCCCAGCATACGGAAATTCAATTTTAACTAAAGTAAGATTAGGTCAAGGAGCTTTTCGAGTTTTAGTTACAGATGCCTATTCAAGAAAATGTTCGATTACAGGTGAGAACACCTTGCCGGTTTTGGAAGCAGCTCATATTAAGCCTTATGCAGAATCTGGACCGCATTTTATTTCAAATGGATTATTACTTCGATCAGATATGCACAAGCTTTTTGACGGTGGTTATTTAACAATTACCAATGATTTGAAAATAGAAGTTAGTTCAAGAATTAAGGAAGAATTTCAAAATGGCAAAGAATACTATCAGTACCATGGTAAGGAGTTGCTTTTTCTTCCAAGTAGAGACATAGACAAACCAAGTGGAAAATACATTGATTGGCATAATACTAATATTTATAGAGGGTGAAATTGGATATTTAAGAAATGATTAAAGAAATCAATGAAATCAGCTATGATAGAGATTGGTGCCAATTATGTGATGTAAAGATATTTATATGAAATTAATTATTTAATATTCTGATTTTCTTGAAGTTTTTCTGTGGAGAAATCTGGAAGCAGTCGATTCTGAAAAAGTAAAACAAGGACCCGTATATGTTTTTTACAATGCATTTTTGCTTACAGTCTAATATGGTTTTGATGTAAAAGTGATTGTACTAAATAAAATTAAAAGCAATGAATTAAAATACTCAATTGACAAATCGAAAGGTTCGAATAAAAAGTATATTGAACTTTGATATTGATATTCAATAGTCCTCAAGAAATTATCTGATATATTAATTCCTGTTTATAAAACGATAGAGTTGTATGTAGCCATTGATTCAAGAAATTTCCAATAAAGATTAGAGCTAAGAATTATTGAAAGAGTTTATGGGATATATAACAGCCCTCAACCAATTAAAGGCTAAAAAACTCAAAGAAGTCCGGGTAGAAGCCTTACGCGCCGGATTCAAAAACAGTTGGGAACAAAAAGATTTTAAAACCATCGTAACCCTTGGCGATATGATTCCACAAAATATTTTGTTGGAAGATGAGCAATTGTTAATGTATTACGATATAGCAAAAGACTGAGTGTAACTGGGAATTAGAGAATCTGGAATTGAGAATAACGAACTTCCACGTAAAAAATCAATTCCTAATTACATTAAGTTACAGATTAATATTTAAAATTACACCCGAAAAGGTATAATAAATCTTTTTTGAAACAATTTACACCCGAATGGGTATAATTTAAAGAATAAAGGCTATATTTGTACCTTAAAGGGTATAAAATGGAATTGGCAAGTTTTGTAAAAGAGAAACGAAAATCAGTAAGCCTAACACAGCCTGAGTTAGCTGAAAAGGCAGGTGTGGGCTTACGTTTTGTTCGTGAATTAGAACAAGGGAAGGAAAGTTTACGCATAGATAAGGTCAACCAAGTTCTGCGATTATTTGGTTATGAAGTAGGTGCTGTTCCTGCTAAAAAAGAAAATGAATAATGAGAAAGGCAATTATAAAAATAGATACACAGATGGCAGGCTGGCTAACGCAAGATGATAAAGGGTATCATTTTGAATATGCCAAAGCCTATTTAAACCAAATAGATGCAAAACCAGTAAGTTTAACGCTGCCCTTGCAAGAGGCTATTTATACATCCAATATATTATTTCCATTTTTTGATGGATTAATACCCGAAGGTTGGTTGTTGGATATAGCCGAGAAAAATTGGAAATTAAATCCAAGAGACCGTATGGGCTTACTACTAGCTTGTTGCAAAGATTGCATTGGTGCTGTGAGTGTAGAGGAAATGAAGAATCGGGAATTATGAACCAGAAATTAAACAAATTAAATCCATAGAAGTTTCCAAATACACTTTTCTAGATTCTCGATTCCAAACTCCAAATTAATGAAGTGTTTATTTTGCTACCTACCATTGGCCGAAAATGAATTGGATTTTCACGGCACTTGTTCAAAAAAAATATTTGGACAGCCTACACCTCCTGCATTA
>JAIXOS010000257.1 GCA_027486695.1 Chitinophagaceae bacterium
AATCTTTTAGGTTTTCTTGCAATTGAGGGGCTACAGTTTCGCTAGCTTTCAATAACCCATTACCAGCAATAGTAACTTTTGGACTGGGCATATAGTACGTTCCTAAATCAAGGGTAATATTAAATAGCTTTTTCGGGTTCGCTCTAAATAATGCCAATCCTACATAAGGGGCAATGCCGCTGTAATCAACTTTTGCATTCATATTGCCTATTTGGTCGGGCCCAACAGTTGAATTGTTTACTTTGTAAGTGGCTGTTGGTTTTACAGAAATTTCTGCAGTTGTTTGCGTAAAATACGCCGCACCCAAAACCAATCTTACCCATTTGTGCCCCAATTCGGCTTTGATGTGAAAATTGGAACTTTTTACTTTTGCAACATTATCAGAAGTAATTTCATCAAAAAACGAACTATCTAAATTCTGATTTAGAGAGATAGTAGAATATCCTACTCGCAACGCTAGGTTTTTGGTAATACTCTTTTTAATGTCTAAACCAAAACCCGTAGTACCTGCATTGAATTGAAGTACCGTTGGTCTTTTTGTAGCATCTGCATTTTTTTGAATTTGGTTTTTTTGCGCGCGCACTTGCCCCAAAAGCAGCAAGATTGCAAACGAAAGGATAATTTTTTTCATTTTTTTGTTTGTTTTGATAAATAAATGCTTGAAAATATGATACAATATTAAAACAAAATACTCGAACAAGTATTAACTTTTGTTTAAATTATATCAATAAATAGGCATACACTCCTTTTATCTATTCAATACTAAAACCGTGCCAAACGTTAAAAAAAACAAAAAACACTCCCTAAAAAGGGAATCTGTTCAATAAAAGCATCACCGTATTGCATCGCTCAATCTCAAAAAACAGAATCAATATTACCCTTATTGTTTGCGAAATTGCGCATACCTAATCTACAATTTTACAATAGCAGTTCGGCAACTCATATATGCAATAAAAAAGGGCTACTATTTAGCCCTGATAATAATGTTATAAAATAAATAATTGATAAAAAAATCAAAGCGTTCTGACCCCCTTGAAAGTACCCGACAAATCGAAAAAAGAAGATTTATTGTAGAATGTTCCTTGTACGTAATTGTTAATAAATGTGCCCGAAAAAAAGGTGTCATTAGATAAACTTCCGGAAAACCCATTGTTGGTTGCTGTTGCTTTACCCGTTGAAGTAGGAACTTGCAACAATTTACCATCCGACTTTACCAACCCTAAAACCAACGTATCGCGACTTGCCAAATTGAAGATACCATTATCGGTACCAACATAGAGGCCTTCATAACATTTAACTTGCTGATTCGATAATTCTTTGATGATTTGTGCTTTCATGTCCGAGAACCCATTAATAACAAGATTGCTGATGCTTGGATTTGACCCTGTGCTTCCTATATATAAATTAAATGTAGCAATACGACCAGAAAAATCAGCACTTATTTGATTAAATTGAAGCAAAGGCGTAGAGGTGGTCAAGGTATCTTTAATCACATTGTCAAGTACCAAATAGGCTTTAGCTACATTGGAATTGTTGTATACTTCCAACTTAATAGTTCCACTGCCAGTTCCCCCAATAACACCTTTGTATATACCAAAATTGCTATTATCAAAGCTTGGTTTTGCCACCACTACGGTTTCGGGCGTTATGGTGGTTAATTTGAATCCTACTTTTATCGCAGTTCCAAAGGGGGTTGTTACACTAAGGCTATCCGTACCTCCCTTACCAACCACTGCCTTAACAATGGAATCGGACAAAACATTGAACGAAGTAGCAGGAGTACCACCAATCTTTACTTCGGTAGTGCCGCCTAAACGCAATCCTTTTATAGTGACGGTATTTCCTACTACAACAGATGTGGGCGAAAAACTTGTAATTACAGGATCGACCTCGGTTGCCTTTTTTTTACAGCTAGTTACAAACACTATCAATATAAAAACAGCGTAAAAATATTTCATAAAACACAATTGACTTTTGTTATGATGCTAATCGAAAATATTAGCACCACTAAATTAAGTACCTGTTTTGAAAAAAATTAATCTATTTTTTTTATAATCGTAACCTCAGGCTTTTGTCCATGCTTATCAGATGGAAAATATACATTCTGCATAGGAAAATATCCCAAACTACCATCATTAAAAAATATTTTTAGCAGATACTTATCGGAACCATTGATGTTTTGCAAAATCTTGGTGTGCAAAAAATCTTTATTCATTTTTGCTACTACCGCATATGATTGGTTGTTGTATACGGCAGTCGCTGTTTACTTGGGCAGCCGTCCAGATATTGGATAATTAGCAAATGCCGTTTGCGTTAACAAAACCTGCACGCTGGCAATTCGTGCTTTTAAAGAATCGGAAAGCAATAAGGCCAATTGAAATGTTTGTGCTTGTACTACTTGCTCTGCCACTTGATAACCAATGGGTGTTGGTTGAAGAACGATGCTTGTTTTTGTGGTTGCTAACGAGGCATTTGGAGGTTGTACTTGCAGCCAAACTTGTTTACAGGCATCATACTTTTTTCTATCCAACTGTATTTTAAACTTTCCAAAAGCATCGGTAACACCATTTGCAATAATGCTATTATCGCATCTACTAATAATAGATACCACCGAACCACTTAAAGGATGTTTATCTTTACCGCTAGGCGTGCGTGTATATTTTACCACCTCTCTATCGGTAGACGGTTTGTTTTTAATAAGCAGTTGTTTGAGGGAGGCTTCTGTTTCGGCGGTAGCTTTATATGCCCATAATACATTGCCTACTACCCACTCATAATCGGGCAATGATGCGGTTGGGTACATGGTGTTTCCAAAAACATGATCGGTAAAAGAATGACTTGCCGATTTACGACCATATACAAAAGTAATCACCTCACTCCGTCCTCCGTTTCTAAAATTAAACCGATTTTGAGGATCATTTATCTGTAAAATTGCAGCATATCGTTGCCCTTTGATAAAAGGCGTTTTGGCGGGTCCGTAAATAAAACTATTGCCACCTCGCACTACAAATTCGGGGGTAAACACGGGCGCAGCTAAAATAGCTTGGTTTTCGTTCATTCCCGGATACACTTCTACAATTTTTAATTTGTATTCTAATCCATCATTCAAATTGGCTCGAATATTAGAAGGA
The DNA here is from genome assembly GCA_027486695.1 of Chitinophagaceae bacterium. GTDB lineage: Bacteria > Bacteroidota > Bacteroidia > Chitinophagales > Chitinophagaceae > Parasediminibacterium. Next base: position 3,132 of record JAIXOS010000257.1, read on the forward strand.
GTATTCCATTGAAACATTACATTTTGAATAGACACGTCCATTAAAGTATCGTTAAAAACGGGGTTCACAAGACGAAGTTTTGGCGACTCTAGGGCCATCATGGCTATTGGATTACTGCAACTTTCATCGCCTAAAGGCTTCAAGGTTTGGTAATCATATGCTTTAAAACAAACATAGTAATATCCTTCCGGAACGGCTCTTTTAGCCTTTATTTCTTCTACCGAAAACCCTGAAGAAATTACATTGCCCGTGGAGAAGAAGTCGTTCATTTGTACCGAACCAATACGCACTGTAGCAAGTGGGGGCACAATGATGGGTTTGGGGCTACGCTTACCCGGCTGACTTTGTAAACTGACATTGTTTTCGTACGAAAAAACCCGAAATCCTAACTGAACCGATTGGGTAGTATTGGATAAATTTTGAACTTCAATAATATTGTCTACATGTCGATTGAGTAAATCTTGATAATTTAGCGGATAAGGTGGATACATAGCCACTTTTACCGCCACTGATTGTGCAGCTACCCACAAGGGTATCCCCACCATGCAGCACAATAAATAAATAAGTATTTTTTTCATACCTGTTGAATTAAAAATTGTATATCAAATTGGTATCGGTTCTAAATTCCGTATCGTATCCCGACCCCGATAACCCGTAAACACTTGGTGCATTATTGTACATAATGTTCACATCTAAGCGCAATTTGTTGGTGATGAAATAGTTGCTATTAAAAGTTCCTGTAAAATTGTTACTCCGTCCGGTGGCTCTGTCTGTGGCATACATACCTCCGCTCAACGACAATTCTAACTTTCTGGCAAACAACGATTTCCTACAGCTTAGGTTATATCCATAACTATCGTAACGGTAACTTTGCATATCGCTCAACTGCGTAAAATTGAAACTTGAACTCATACTCAAACCCTTCTGCAAAAAGTATACCTGATAATACAAAGTGCCTGTTTTTGTTGCTAATTTTCTTTTTTGCTGTTCCGGCAACAACCCCTGATTAAAATCGTTGACGGTGTTTGCCGCAAGTGTCATGGTAATGGTATGGCTAGCATTTGCTCCATCTATCATATATCGTGGCGATAACGAAATACTTAAGTTGTCTTGGGTTACCCGCAACGAATCGGCAAATCTTTTTACAGTAGAGGTTTGGTTGTTGGAATAGTTATAAAAATTGAGGTCCAACCCTAACTTTCGGCTGCTGAAATTAACATTGCCCGAACCAACCCAACGCGTAGAAGTGGCTAATTTAATTTGATTGATATTATCGCTTTGTTTACCAATAGTGCCCGAAAAACGACATTTCTGCTTAAAAAAAGGAATTCCCCACCCCCATAAATAACTTTGTACATCGCTTTGAAAAAAATAAGCTCCCATGCTTGTGTAGTTGGGGTCTACCCGCTTGAACTCTAAAAAGCTATTGAAACCTTTATCGTTTTGATAATTTAGCCTTGTTTCTACTGCTGTGAAATAATTAGATGTAACATTTATATGTATTACCTTGTTTATCAAATCAAGGGTTTTGTTGGTACGGGCAGCTTTGGTTAAATCTAAAGATATAGGTGTAGATAAATCTTTGGTAAGGATGCTTGCCCCTCCCTCGGCCTCTATACTCACATTTTTTACCAATGGCAATTTAAACGACATGCCGATTGCCAAATTTTCGCTCGGCGTAATGGTGGTATACCCTTTATTATACAAATCTGCATAGTTTGCTACACTCGTGGAGTCGTCTATTGCTTTAACAAAACTAATAGCTATGTGTCCTTTGTATTTACCATAGCGCAATAAACCTGCCATACCCTTTCGGGCAAAAGAAACTGTGGGAAAAAAGTAACTGCTTTGTGAAGTATCTAACTTGGTGGCTTTATTTAATCTACCGGTTGTAAATGCCAATTTCCATCTTCCGGGATTTAGTTCTATACCGGCTCCCAACATTTGATAACCCGCTAGGCTGTATTTGTGGAAGTACAAATTTCTAAATCCTGCATGAAAAGTAACCCACTTGTAAGAGGGGCTAATTCCCAATTGATTAAAAGGCTGCCGAAAAACAGCCTGCTGATTAGAATACATAAACGAAAAAGGCAATGCCATTCCGTATACATTAAGCACCGGCGAACCCATAAACATATAAGTGCTTGAGGGATAAGTACTAAAGCCCGAAGAATGATAATAAGTGCCTGCTCGTAAGCCTACATTGCCATACAATTGCAGAGGTTTTAACGACTTAAAATTGCTGAAATCTTGCCCAAAAGCTACCATATTGCACAATAGCAATACCGATAGCAAATACAAGCGCAAAAAATTCAGCATCTAAGAACAGTTTTTTTTCCGTAGGCAAATCTTATACCAAAACTAATTATTGTTAAAAATAAGGGTAATTTGTTAAAAATTAGTCACAAGACCACATAAAGGGCTCTACGTACGGTATTGGTTTTCAAAGAACTTTTTTTGGGGCTATCGGCTTACCAATATATTTTTCAGCAACAGTTCGGGCTGTTTTGGGCTCCGCTATCGCTCCGGTACGCCATCCCTTAACGGTGGCGTACTAAACCCGCCACATCCCGGAGCCATTCAACTATTGCAACAGTAATCAGCTGTATAATTTCGTTCTATCCTTAGGCAGCGTGTGCTAATTGCAATAAGTAATGGTACTTTTCTACTGTTAATGGTTTTTCTACATAACTCAATAAAAATGGGTAATCGGTAACTTTTTTTCTGTCGCGCTCGTGTATAGAGGCGGTGAGTACCGCAATAGAGGGAAGTTGCTGACGGTGGCTACACAATGTATCTAACAATTCAAAACCCGACATACTGGGCATAAACACGTCTAACAATACCAACGTATGATCCAAGGTTTTTAACCCGCGTAAATAATCAATTGCTTTTTCGGGGTTGTTTACAGGTACCACTTGTATACCGGCATCAATACACCCAATTAATTTTTGATTCAAAAATGTACAAATAGGATCGCTGTCTATTAAGCAAATCTGTGTGATTGTTTTTTTATTGTACATCATAGCAGTCGCTTGAGCATGAATGAAGTTTTACTACTTCTATTGAGATGCACAACCTAGCTAAAATGTTGCCTCTAGCTTATCTTTTCTATTTTTCTTAACAACGCTATCTATACAGTTGAAGTGGAGCTTCTTTCTATAATTACCGATTTTAGTATCGTTTCCTGAGCAATAAATGCCACTCCTTTTTGCTCTATTAGTCTAAATAAAATAGATGCGGCCTCACAGCCCATTTCATAAGCAGGTTGTGTAATTGCCGATAAGGACGGCTGCAACAAAAAAGCCGTCTGCAAATTGGTATAGCCAATTATTTTCACTTGATCGGGTATCTGTATTTGTATTTGGTTACAAACCTCATAGGCAGTAATTGCCAATCTTTCTACCGATGCCACAATACCATCTGGCCGGTGAGGCTGTTGCAACAATTGCTCAATGATGGTGTAGTTGACGGAATTATCTATACCACAAGGCACTATCCAATTTGTATAGTCGCTGTTGTTAGTTGTTTGCATAGCCGACAAAAAACCCTGCATCCGCTGCTGTATGATGGAAATATGATCGGAAAATGATAAAAAAGCAATGGACTTGCACCCTTTTTGCAACAATAGCTGCGTAGCATCGTAGCTGCTCTGAAAATCGTTGGTCGTAATCTTAGGTACTTTGATATTATCCGCTGCCCTATCAAAAAACACAAGGGGTATGTGTTGGTTGTGCAACATTTGTAAATGGCTGATGTCTTTGGTTTGATGCGAAAGTGACATGATAATCCCATCTACCCGACCATTTTGCAAAATATTGACTATGGCTTTTTCCTTCTGTGCATCTTCATGTGTTAAGTAAATGAGCACATGATACCCCTTATCTTGTGCTATTGCTTCTATACCATTAATGGCTTGCGAAAAAAAATTATTGGCAATTTCGGGCACTACCAAAGCAATGGTTTTACTTTTTTGCTTGCGCAAATTACTAGCAAATGGATTGGCTTGGTAATTGAGTTCTTTGGCTTTTGCAAGTACCAGCTGTTTGGTAGCATGACTAATTTCGTAACTATCGCGCAAAGCCTTGGAAACAGTTGAAATAGAAAGGTTTAATTCTTTGGCTAATTGCTTCAAATTCATACGATAAATGGGCTTTAAACAAGTTTTAATACTTATTACACAGTTTGTGCTGACGCAACACAAAACCGGTGCTACTACACATTTTTTGATAAACCAAAATTGGCTTGGCGGCTTTTAATTTGAAATAGTATCCAAACAAGCGTACAAAGCCGGTTGTTCCCTCTTGAACAATAAATATCTTTTCAACTAAGCTATCTTTTGTTTGCAGCAAGCAACCAATTGTACTGTGTCCGGGATATAAAAGCAGCTTATTTTCACATTTATTCCAGCAGGCATCTACAACGCCCTCTTGCTTTGTTAACCAGGCAACTATTGAATCTAAATTGGGAACAAAGGTTGTTACAGTACTACTTGCCGATTCATAGTTTAATGTACTCGCTTTTTTATTCTTTAATATTTGGGCACGTACCAATCTTTCCACTTTACCAAAATTACCCGTATAAACGGCTTTGCCAAAAGGAGTTTTGCATTGGCCAAATACTGCCACCGTGCAACTACTCCACCCTATTAACAGGCAAAACACTATTTTTAATGGCATTGTCATTGGTGAAAATTAAGGTTTTCTATGCATTGTTGTACTAAAACGTTTTCGTAAATATTTTCGCTGCAAACATCGTCTTCTTAACTGCTACACACCAATTTTGTAACTGTGTAGTATTACTACTTGCCTCTATTTGCTTGCTATAACCACTGTTTACTACAGCAGTGGCTAGAATGCAAATTGCAGCATCTTTTTTCATTTTAAAATAAACATATGAGTCAGGAATCAACACCGCTATTTTCCTTAGCCAACAAAGTAATTGTGGTAACCGGCGGCACCGGTATTTTGGGTAGTGCTTTTGTTGAGGCTATCGTACAACAAGGCGCTAGTGTCGTAATTTTAGGAATCGACAAAGAATTGGGCGAGCAACGAGCAGCAGCTATTAATGCCAATGGAGGCAAAGCACTTGCCGTTTATGCAAGCGTTTTAGAAGAAGCGCAATTAATCACTGCGCGCGAAACCATTTTGAATCACTTCGGAAAAATTGATGGATTGGTAAATGCTGCCGGTGGCAATGTACCCGAAGGTGTTTTGCCTCCCGACAAAGATGTATTTGAGCTAAATATTGAAGGCATGAAAAAAGCCCTCGTATTAAATTTATGGGGCAGCATCATTCCGGTACAAGTACTTGGAAAAGCGATTGCAAATTCCGGCGGTGGCAGCATTGTCAACATTTCTTCGGTAAGTCCTAAGCGGGCCCTTACAAGGGTTTTAGGCTACAGTATGGGAAAAGCAGCTATTGACTGCTACACCAAATGGTTTGCTGTGGAAATGGCCAATCGTTATGGCGATACGGTACGCATGAATTCCATCACTCCCGGATTCTTTTTAACTGAGCAAAACCGCACCTTACTTACCAATACCGATGGCAGCCTCACCCCACGCGGACATTCCATCATTAGTCATACTCCTTTCAAGCGCTTTGGTCATCCTACTGAATTGTGCGGTGCTTTAATTTGGTTACTGAGCGATGCTTCTAAATTTGTTACCGGTATGGATATAGGTGTAGACGGCGGATTTACCATTAACAGTGGTGTTTAACTTTTTTTCATCTTACTAAAACGATTATACAATGAGTACTTTTTTCCCATCTTATGGCCATACAGAACACCGAATGCAACAAACCATGCGTTGGTACGGCCCTAACGACCCTGTTTCGCTTGCCGATATCCGTCAAGCGGGTTGCAGTGGTGTTGTAACAGCATTGCACCATATTCCCAATGGCGAAGTATGGACCATCGACGAAATCAATAAAAGAAAACAACAAGTAGCCGATGCAGGCATGGTGTGGAGCGTGGTGGAAAGTGTGCCGGTACATGAAGATATCAAAACACAACGCCCGGGCTTTGAAAACTACATTGCCAATTATCAGCAAAGCATTCGCAATTTGGCTGCTTGCGACATTAGAATTGTTACTTACAATTTTATGCCTGTGTTAGATTGGACGCGCACAGACTTATCTTTCGAAGTAGCTGATGGTTCAAAAGCATTAAAATTTGAAATGGCGGCTTTTGTGGCGTTCGATTTATATATTCTCCAACGTAAAGGTGCAGAAAAAGAGTACAATGCTACCAACATAGCGCGCGACAAAGAACGATTTAGCCAAATGACTGATGCCGAAAAACTGCAATTGCAACGCAACATCATTGCAGGATTACCCGGCAGTGAAGAAAGCTTTACCATTGAACAGTTTCAAGCTGCCTTAGATAAATATGATGGTATCGACCATGCCAAATTGCAACAGCACCTCATTTATTTTCTACAGCAAATTGTTCCCGTTGCCGAACAACATGGTGTTGTACTTTCTATTCACCCTGACGATCCACCGTATAGTATTTTGGGCTTACCTCGTGTAGTAAGCACCGCAGCCGATGTTGCTGCATTGGTAGCCGCTGTTCCGTCTTTAAGCAATGGCCTATGTTTTTGTACCGGCTCTTTTGGTGTGATACCACAAAACAATTTACCCGAAATGGTACGCCAATTTGCCAATCGTATTCACTTCATCCACCTACGCAGTACCCGCCGAAACGAATGGGGAGATTTTTATGAAGACAATCACTTGGAAGGCGATGTAGATATGTATGCTGTAATCAAAGAATTGGTCATTGCCGCTCAACAGCGAAAAATCAGCATCCCTGTTCGACCCGATCATGGTCACCAAATGCTCGACGATTTGAAAAAGAAAACCAATCCAGGGTATTCAGGTATTGGCCGTTTACGCGGTCTTGCCGAAATACGTGGTGTTGAATTGGGCGTTTTAAGAAGTTTACAAGAAAAAAATTAACCTCATTTTATGTCAGCTAACACCATTTTTTCGGATAATTTTTTGTTGCAAACCAACACGGCAAGCCGCCTTTACCACGGATATGCCAAAAGTTTGCCCATCATCGACTACCACAACCATTTACCCCAGCAACAAATAGCCGAAAACAAACAGTTTGACAATATCACGCAAGTTTGGTTGTACGGCGACCACTACAAATGGCGGGCAATGCGGGCATTAGGCATTACGGAAAACAAGATTACCGGCTCTGCTTCCGATACCGAAAAATTTATGGCTTGGGCTACTTGCTTACCCAAAACGGTGCGCAATCCGCTCTTCCATTGGTCGCATATGGAATTGCAAAACCCCTTTGGCATTCACCAATACCTCAATGCACAAACGGCAAGCAGCATTTACGAAACCTGTAACCAACAATTGCAGCAAGCCAATTTTTCTACTGTTGGCTTATTACAACAATTTCGTGTAGAATTGGTAGGCACTACCGATGACCCTTGCGACGATTTGGTTTTCCACCAACAAATTGCCCTAGGCAACAGCGGCATCAAAGTACTCCCGTCCTTTCGACCCGATAAAATTTTCAACATCGGCCACCCTGAGGCTTTTATGGCCTACTTACACCAACTAGAAAACGTTACGGGCATTACCGTACAATCGTTTGCGCAACTGTTGGAAGCCTTAGCACAAAGGGTGCAATACTTTCACTTGCATGGCTGCCGAATAGCCGATCATGGTCTTGCACAAATGCCCGCCAACTTTCAACTTTCTAGTGCCGAAGAAAGTGAGTTTGCCAACTTTGTTAACCAACGTGGTACCACTCCTTTCAGCAATCCGTCGGCCTTTGCAGGCGCTGTGTTATTGGCTTTATGCAAAATGTACCATGCACAAAATTGGGTACAACAATTTCACCTAGGCGCCATTCGCAATACCAATACCCGCTTATTGCAACTATTGGGTGCCGATGCCGGGGTAGATTCTATCGGCGACGACCGTCAGGCCAATGCTTTAGCTGCATTTTTAAATGCCCTTGACAAAACCAACCAATTGGCAAAAACCATTTTGTACAACCTTAACCCTGCTTACAACGATGTGTTTGCTACCATGTGCGGTAACTTTCAAGACGGCGAAACTGTAGGCAAAATTCAATTTGGCTCAGGTTGGTGGTTTTTAGACCAAAAAGACGGCATTGAAAAACAGTTGGACAGCCTTTCTAATATGGGCATCTTGAGCACATTTGTTGGCATGACAACCGATAGCCGTAGCTTTTTATCGTACTCAAGGCACGACTATTTTAGGCGTATTGTATGCAATATTTTCGGCAATGAAATGGAAGCAGGATTACTTCCTAACGACGAGCTCTGGATAGGCGAAATTGTTCAAAACATCTGCTATTTCAACGCTAAAAAATATTTTTAGTTTGCTTTTTTCTAACTCGTAACAAACCTTAAGCCTCATTAACTCCCTTGTTAATGGGGCTTTTTTTGGAGCCCATCGGCAGCAACACTACCCGTACTTCGGTCCCGCTATCCGCTATTACTCCGCCACAATTCCCACGCACAAACCCTCAGCGTGGTAGCCGCTGCTATCGGGGCTAGAGGTTCAGCAGTTGCAACTATGATCAAGCTGTGCTTTGCCCTTTGCTTATATATATACCTAATAAAAAATCCCGGCAGTTTGGTAACGCCGGGATTCTCTTTCCTTCATCTATAGTTTTCTATCGCTGCTACTTTTTGAT
>JAIXOS010000440.1 GCA_027486695.1 Chitinophagaceae bacterium
TGGTTACCCATCTGAACCCGATATAAAAGGCTTATTTGCCGATTTTGATACAACAAGCACAAGGCTTGGTAATACGGTTGAAAGCAAAAACGAAACCTTAGCCAAAGTTTTGAAAAGAGTTGAAGAACTTGACTTCGGCAATTTTGAGGAAAATGAAATAGAACTTTTTGGTGATGCTTATGAATTTCTAATTGGCAATTATGCAGCTAATGCTGGAAAATCAGGCGGTGAGTTTTTCACACCTGTACACGTGTCTAAACTTATTGCACAACTTGCCATGCACAAGCAAGATAAGGTAAACAAAATTTATGACCCTGCGGCTGGTTCTGGTTCGCTATTATTACAAGCCAAAAAACATTTTGATGACCATATTATTGAAGAAGGCTTTTATGGGCAAGAAATAAACCATACTACTTACAACCTTGCCCGTATGAACATGTTTTTGCACAACATCAATTACGATAAGTTCAATATTGCCTTAGGTAACACCTTAATTAACCCACATTTTGGTGATGAAAAACCCTTCGATGCTATTGTTTCTATTCCCCCTTACTCTATCAACTGGATTGGAGACGGCGACCCAACATTAATTAACGATGACCGCTTTGCACCTGCAGGTGTGCTAGCCCCAAAATCAAAAGCAGATTTTGCTTTTGTGCTGCATTGCTTAAGCTACCTTTCTAGCAAAGGAAGAGCCGCATTGGTTTGTTTTCCTGGTATATTTTACCGTGGTGGTGCTGAGCAGAAAATAAGAAAGTATTTGGTAGATAACAACTTTGTAGAAACCATCATTTCTGTTGCGCCTAATTTGTTTTATGGCACTTCTATAGCTGTTACACTATTGGTACTTTCTAAAAAGAAAACTGATACCAAAACCCAATTTATAGATGCAAGTGGCGAAGCCTTTTTTAAAAAAGCTACCAATAACAATGTGATTACCGATGACCATATTGAAAAAATAATGGGCATATTTGATAGTAAAGAAGATTTGCCACATGTGGCTGTTTCTATAGACAACACTGTAATCGCAGCAAATGATTATAACTTGTCCGTTAGCTCTTACGTAGCAGCAAAAGACAATAAAGAAACCATTGATATTATGCAATTGAATACTGAGATTGCAAAAACAGTTGAGAAAATTAACGCCCTGAGGACAAGTATTGATGATATTATAAACGAGATTGAACAAAAAAATGAATAAGGAATTACAGTTTTTGATATACAACACACCACAATTCAAGGATAAGATAACGGTGGTAGTAAAAGACGAAACTATTTGGCTTACCCAAAAAGCCATGGCAGAGCTTTTTGATGTGCAGGTACCAGCCATAAGCAAACACCTCAAAAATATTTTTGAAGAAGGGGAATTAGATGAACAACTGGTTATTTCCATTTTGGAAACAACCACACCGCATGGCGCTATTGCCGATAAGACACAAACAAAAGATACCAAATTCTACAATCTAGATGCCATCATCTCGGTAGGCTATCGTGTCAACTCTGCAAAAGCTACACAGTTTCGCATTTGGGCAACTAATACACTTAAAGAATTTATTACCAAAGGTTTTGTGATAGACGATGAACGACTAAAACAAGGCAAAACTGCATTTGGCAAAGATTATTTTAGAGAATTGCTGGAAAAAGTACGTTCGATACGTGCTAGCGAACGCAGAATTTACCAGCAGATTACAGACATTTTTGCCGAATGCTGCATAGATTATAACCCCAAAGACGAGATTACCAAAAACTTTTATGCCATGGTGCAAAACAAGTTTCATTATGCCATTACTGGGCAAACAGCGGCAGAAATAATATATAAAAGTGCAAATTCACAAAAGGAAAATATGGGGCTTACCACTTGGAAAAATGCACCTGATGGACGCATTTTAAAAATGGATACTGCCGTTGCCAAAAACTATTTGCAAGAAAAAGAAATTAAACAATTAGAAAGAACCGTATCTGCCTATTTTGATTATATTGAAAATTTGATAGAACGTGAAACTACCTTTACAATGGAGCAATTGGCCAACAGTGTAGATAAATTTTTAAACTTTAATGAATACAAGATTTTGGAAGGCAAAGGAACTAAAACACACAAGCAAGCGATAGCCAAGGCAGAAAACGAATACGAGCAGTTTAATAAAACACAAAAAATAGTGTCTGACTTTGATAAGGAAATAAAAAAACTACAGCAAAAAAAAGGCAAAGCATGAGCTATTTAGATACAATATTGGAAGGCGTTGAAGTGGAATGGAAAACTTTGGGGGAAGTGACAAATGTCCTTCGTGGAAGAAGATTGACCAGAGAACAACTATCAAATGATAAGAAATTTCCTGTATTTCACGGTGGGTTAGATCCGTTGGGTTATTATGATCAAAATAATAGACCTGCAAATTCTGTTATGATTATTAATGTTGGTGCTTCTGCTGGTATTGTTGGATTTAGTGATGTTGATTTTTGGTCTTCTGATGGCTGTTATAGCATTGAACATTCAGAAAAGTTAAACAATAAA
>JAIXOS010000078.1 GCA_027486695.1 Chitinophagaceae bacterium
GCTTAGTTTTTTGTGCACTTACGGCTACACGGTAGCCTTTTAGGGTTATGAGCCAGAAGCTAGTACTACTATATAGCTACATGGGCGTTGGCACCATTCAACAGAAGAATCAATGGTCAAAACCAATTATTGGCAATTTATTGAGCAATAACCCTAGGTATTTTTTGATCAATGAGCATCAAATCGGCTAACACCATAGCTGTTACAGCTTCCAAAACAACGGGCACCCTGAGGGCAATACACAAATCGTGTCTACCTTTCACAGAAAAAGATTCTACCGTTCCAGTAGTCCAATTCAGCGAGGATTGCGTTTTGGGAGTAGACGAAGTGGGTTTTACTGCAATTCTAAATACAAGTTCGTTGCCATTCGTAATACCACCTACAATGCCACCTGCATGATTGGTTGCAGTAATACCACTTGCATCCAAAATAGCGTCATTGTGATCTACCCCAAACATATTGGCTGCCGCAAAGCCTATACCAAATTCAATACCTTTAATAGCAGGTATGGCAAAAACCGCATGACTAATGAGGCTTTCTACACTATCAAAAAAATGCTCTCCTAAGCCTAACGGCAACCCATTAACCCTACATTCTACTATTCCACCAACACTATCTTTTTGATCAATTGCTTTTTGCAAACCTTTTTCTAAATCTGCCTCACCTCCTATAGATAGGATGGTGCTTTTTACCTCAATATTGGAAAGTAATTTTTTAGCAATAACCCCAACAGCCACTAAGCAAACAGTCAATCGTCCACTAAAGTGTCCACCGCCTCTATAATCTTCAAAACCGCCATATTTTTGATGAGCAACAAAATCTGCATGGCCTGGTCGTGGAAAATCGCGCTGCTTTTGATAATCGCCTGAACGTGTATTGTTGTTTTCAAACAAAATAGTAATAGGAGCACCCGTAGTAAAACCGTTGAACAAACCACTTTTAAAAATAGGCAAATCTGTTTCTTGTCTTGGTGTAGTACCTTTTTGGGTTCCTCCCTTTCTACGCTCAATATCCGTTAAAAAATCATCTACACTCAGTGGCAATCCGGCCGGACACCCGTCAATAGTTATGCCGGCACTTTCGCCATGGCTCTCGCCAAAAATAGACACCTTGAATATTCTACCAAAACTATTCATGTATAGGTTATTTATAATTTATACATATAACTAAGCAACAATTGCCCCTAGCTGCGCAATATGTTCAAAGAAATTAGGATACGATTTATTAATTGCTTCTGCTTCTTCAATTACTACATTACCCGACGCTTTCAGTGCTGCAACAGCGCATGCCATAGCAATTCGATGATCGTGGTGCGAATGTGTAACTGCTCCTTGCACGCCTGTACCTCCTTTAACCAACATCAAATCTTCTTGCAATACAATTTCGATTCCTAGTTTTCCAAATTCTTCCTGCAAGGTCAAAGCCCTGTTGCTTTCTTTATGCGTAAGGCGAGTTACCCCTTCAATTACACTAGTACCTTCGCAGTATGCAGCCAATGCAACTAGCGGCGGAAATAAATCCGGGCAATCCGTTGCATTAAAATGAAATGCTTTCAACGGCGCATAACCAATTTCAATTACCGATTCTTGAATCGACAACTTACAACCGCAATCCATTAAAGCCTGCAATATAGCCTTGTCGGCCTGCGTTGAAAAAACATCTAGCCCTTTTACTTCAATGTTGCCTGCCAATGCGCCTGCCACTAATAAAAATGCTGCACCGCTCCAATCGCCTTCTACCTGATAATGAATAGGTTCAGAAACATTTTTGTGCGGCAAAACACTAAAATAAAAACGCTCGTATTGGCTATTCTCCGGTACTTTCAAACCAAAGTCGGCCATCACTTTCAACGTTAAATCAATATAAGGCTTACTTTTTAAATCAGTAACATTAATAGCAACATCTTGGGCATCGGCTGCCGCGTAGGCCATTAGCAATCCTGTTAAAAATTGTGAGCTTAAACTACCGTCGATTGTAATATTATTAGGCACAAGTGGCCCTGTAATTTGCAACGGAAGTTTTCCTTGATTAGAAGTAATAACCACGCCTAACTGCGGCAAAGTATCGTCAAAAAAATCCATAGGTCTTTTCAACAAACTACCTTGTCCATCAATTGTCATAGGTTGGGTATTCAAAGCCACTAAAGGGGCAAACATGCGAATACCTAAACCACTTTCGCCACAATTAATGGCATTGCCAATCGCACTTACGCCCTTACTTTCAACAGTTAAAGTAGTGTCCTCTAAAGTCCAACTTGCACCTAATTGAGCAATAACGCCTAAGGCCGCTTTGTCGTCGTTAGATATACCGGCATTATTAATAACACTTGTTCCTTTGCGCACCAAAGCGGCGGCACAAGCACGCTGCATGGAACTTTTAGAAGCAGGAGCCATAATAGTACCCGTGAGTACAGAAGGTTGTACTGTTACAATCATGCTATTTGTTGAGCCCAATACGGCTCGTTTTAAAGTTGTTGAATGATGGTTTCTACTTGTGCAAGCGGCAAGGTATGTATTACGCCCTTGCCTATTTGTTGCAATAGAATATAATTTATGTTTGTCCTTTCGCGTTTTTTATCCATTTTTAGCACTTCCATTGCTCTCGATAAATCGAAAGCACCATTAGTGGGCAGTTGGTATTGTTCTATTACCTCGAGTAATTCGGGCAATTGCTCAAACTGTAACAGCTGCTGCGATATAATACCGGCATACACCATACCAATAGCTACTGCCTGTCCATGCATTAATTGGTATTCATTTTCCAATGCGTGACCTAGTGTATGGCCGTAATTGAGTAATTTTCTTTCACCGGTTTCAAACTCATCGGCTTGTACCACTTGGGTTTTTAATCGTGCATTGCGTTCAACCAAATCGGCAAGCAGCACATTATTGGTTTTGAAATCGAGTAAGCTATGCTGTTGCAATAGTGCAAACATACTTGCATCTTTGATACAGGCGTGTTTAATAATTTCAGCAAATCCATTGCTCCACTCTTCGGAAGGCAGTGTTTGCAAAAGGGTAACATCGTACAGTAAAAAACCGGGCTGCCGAATAATACCCACCATGTTTTTGTAAATTCCTACATCTATTCCATTTTTACCACCAATGCTTGCATCTACCATTGCAAGTAAAGTTGTTGGAACAAAACCGAATGCAATGCCACGCATATATACGCTAGCAACATATCCAGTAATATCGGTAACTACGCCACCTCCTATGCCAACAAGGGTTGATTTTCTATCGGCCTCTAGTGCAATCAATTGCTCTATAATACTATTGACCGTATGTTGGTTTTTGTGAATTTCGCCTGCCGGAATAATGATGGTTTTATAGCCAATCATTTTATCGGCATGGCATCGGTGTACATTTTCATCGGTAATGATAATGGCATGCACCGGAGCCACTATTTGAGGCAATAAGGAAATAGATGCGTCAAAAAAATAGTTCACCGAAGAATTGGTAAAATTGAATGTTTGTTGTGTCATTCGTTCTTACCTCAATTAGAGGCATTTTAAATGGTGTACAGCGTATTAAGACACTCAAAAAAGAGTGATCAATACGCTGTACAATTATTAATTAGCTAATAAAGATGCTTAATAGTTAAGCATACTAAGAATTCATGATTTTATTTTGATGGTTGATACTTTCCATGTGTATGGCATCAAAATATTTGGTGATGAATTCTTTACTCAACCCCAATTTTTCACCTTTGGCAAATGCTCTTTCCAAAATAGCGTTCCAACGGTTGGTTTGTAAAATGGTGATATTATTGTCTTTTTTATACTGACCAATTTTTTCTGCTACTTTGATACGCTGTCCTAACACTTGCATCAATTCATCATCTAATTGATTAATTTGTTGACGCAATTTTTCCAAAGCGGCATGGTATTCTTCAGATGCAACATCTTCTTTTCTCCAACGGATGCTATCTATCATAGCACCTAATTGTGCAGGTGTAATTTGCTGTTTTGCATCGCTCCAAGCATTATCTGGATCTACATGACTTTCAACTATTAAACCGTCAAAGTCTAAATCAATAGCTGTTTGTGCTACATCTTGCAAAATATCTCTACGGCCACAAATGTGAGATGGATCGTTGATTAGCAACATATCCGGATTGCGACGCTTCATTTCTATCGCCAAGTGCCACATAGGTGCATTACGATATTCGGTATTACCATAGCTGCTAAAACCTCTGTGAATCAAGCCTATTTGTTTAATACCCGCTTTAGCCACACGTTCTACGGCACCAATCCACAATTCCAAATCGGGGTTGATAGGGTTTTTGATCAGTACCGGAATATCTACTCCGCGCAAAGCATCGGCTACATCTTGTACACTAAACGGATTTACCGTTGTACGTGCGCCTATCCATAAAATATCTACATCAAAATGCAAAGCATCTTCTACTTGTTTGGCCGTAGCTACTTCTACAGCAACAGGAATTCCGGTTAATTTTTTTGCGGCCTGCAACCAAGGCAACCCTTTGGTACCAATACCTTCAAAACTTCCCGGACGTGTACGAGGTTTCCAAATACCGGCGCGCATTACGTCTACCTTACCGGTGGCTGCTAAGCCTTTGGCAGTGGCCAAAACCTGTTCTTCAGTTTCGGCACTACATGGTCCACTAATAATAAGTGGTCTTTTATTCCAAGCTTGTTGTGTAAGCTCTTTCATGTTCAATTGTGCTTGTTCCATTTGTATGTGTGTGTTGAAATTGTATGTTTGGTGATAGGTAGGTTTTGTTTATCGGCTATTGGCATCGTTCATTCTAATTCGTCTGCCTTTATAGGTTTTGCCATCTATTGATTTAATCATTTGTTGCGCTACGCCTTTGTCTACTTCTACCCAACTGTTCATTTCCTTCATATCTATCCTACCTAAGACTTCTTTTCTTAAATCGGACAAATCTAGAATAAACTGTAAGAAGCTCGCCTTGAAAAAGCCGTCTTTGGTTCCTAAATTCACAAACAAGCGAGCATAATCGCCACCGCCTGCATTGCGACTAAACGATTCGCGACCTCTAGGTTCGCGAGTTAGCGGCATTCTATCTCTTCCACTACGACCATCTCGGCTGTCGTTACCAAATTCTCTTTCTCTACGTTTGCCATTATCGCGCATGTTGAGGTCTTCAGCATTTTCGTAATAACGTAAAAACCTATCAAATTCGGATGCAGCTACTTTTTGTAGTACTTCTTCTTTGCTAACATCGGCAAATTTTTCCTGCAACATGGGTAAATAGGCCTCATAATTACCGTGGCTAACATCTGTTTGCAACAATTTTTCCATGAAAGAGGTAAACTGTTTTCTGCATACATCGTTACCACTTGGTATATCCACTCTATTAAAAGGTGCTTGAACCATCCGTTCTATACTTTTTAATTTGTATAGTTCGCGGCTATGTACAATGCTCATACAAATACCGGTGCTTCCTGCTCTACCCGTACGGCCACTACGGTGGGTATAAACTTCTACATCATCGGGCAATTCGTAGTTGATAACGTGTGTAATTTCTTTCACATCAATGCCCCTTGCTGCCACATCGGTAGCGATTAATAGTTGCAAGGTTTTGTCTCTAA
>JAIXOS010000304.1 GCA_027486695.1 Chitinophagaceae bacterium
ACGGCTGTTGAGTTTTTAGATAAATATAGCCCCGAAGATAGTTTACTGCGCAATTATGCAGTAGACGAAATTGACAGCCGACTTGTATACGAGTGTGCCATACAAGGCGATAAAATTGCGAAAGAAGTTTATTTGTTTACGGGTGAAGTTTTGGGTCGGGCTTTGGCCAACTTTGTTATGTTTTCATCTCCCGAAGCAATTGTTTTATTTGGCGGTTTGAGCAAAGCAGGAGATTTAATTATTGAACCTACACGCAAATACATGGAAGAAAATTTACTCCCCGTGTTCAAAAACAAAGTAAAGTTAATTTTCAGCGAACTAAAAGAAGCTGACGCGGCTATTTTAGGTGCATCAGCCTTGGTATGGGAAATAAAGTGAGGCTAGTTTTGAGTACATATACAGATGAATAACACGTTACAATCATTCATCTGTATATGTACTTATTTAAGTTTAGAGCAGAGTAGTATTTAAAAGTGGTTTATTTTTCAGTAAATCATAGAGGTATTTGGAACTAGTTAATTGTTTAAATGCCATCAAATGGTTATCGTGGTGCATATCCGTACCTATAAATTCAACCATTCCTTTTTCGCTTAGCTTTTCAGCCGTTTTTTTTACTTGTTTACCGTAGTACCCTGATAAAGACAATAAGTTTACTTGGAAAAAAATATCGCGTCCTTTGATTTCAATATATTTTTCAAAATCCATGTGATAATAGTTATATCTTTCCGGATGAGCAAGTATAGGGTTTAACCCTTTCATTTTTAAATCGAAAATAACTTGGTACAAATTAGGAGAAGGAGCCATATAGCTCATTTCTATTAATATGTTGTTTCTTCCAAATATTAGTAATGGACGGTCGCTTTTCACCAATTCCTCAAAGCTATCATCAACCATATACTCGGCAGCGGCTTCTACTAAAATGGGAATATTCCTTTCTTTGAGCAATGCCCTTACATTATCCAAAACAGGTAGGATTGTTTCGGGCGAATTATTATGCACGCCATTTAATATGTGCGGTGTACAAATAAATTTTTTATATCCCACAGCATGCAAGTCTTGCATAAAACTGATGGTTTTTTCAATGTCTTGCAAACCGTCATCAATACCTGGCAGCAGATGCGAATGCATGTCAACAGCAATAAAGGATAAGTCCGGTTGTATTTTTTTCTTAAAAAGTGACAGTAGCATAGTGCAAATATCGTAAAAATGATGAACCATTCACACGGACTCTTTTGTACTGAATGTATATTTTAAAGTAACCGAATGAGTTTTGCAGGATTACCGGCATAAACACCCGCAACTTTGATACTTTTGGTTACAACTGCACCTGCACCAATCACCACATTATCACAAATGTGCACCGGCAATATGGTTGCATTACTACCAATAGACACCCTATTCCCAATAAAAGTAGCTTTCCATAGTTGTTTATTACCACTAGCAGGAATCCCTTCTGTAAACAAATCGTTGATAAACATTACGCCATGACCAATAAAACAATCGTGGCCAATAGTTACTAATTCGCAAATAAATGTATGCGATTGAATTTTGCATCTGTTACCAATCACTACGCCCTTTTGTATTTCAGTAAAAGGCCCAATAAAACTTTGATCGCCAATACTACATTCGTATAAATTCACAGGATGAACAATGGTAACCTCTTGCCCCGTTGTTACAGCGCGAATAGCAATATTTTTTTCTTGAAACATGGGTTAACGATTTACAGAATCATAAATTTTTCGAATAATTTCAACTGTTTTCATTGCTTCAAAAGCACTTGTGGTCATTTCACGATTGTTTTGCAGTACGTCAATTACATTTTGGTATACTTTGTCATGATTGCTCATACTGCCAACATACGTACCATATTGATTGGCTGGATTGCCTTTAGGAAGGTTATCTACTGTAAAATGTTCAATATTTTGATATTCCAGTTCGTTAAGGTATTGTCCACCAATTTTCACGGTCCCTTTTTCTGCAATGATCGTTAGCGAACCTTCCATGTTTTGTTTGTGACTATTTACCGTATAATTGATGGTACCAATGGCTCCATTTAAAAATTGTAATATCACTACGCCGGAGTCTTCAAATTCAATAATGCCTTTATGCAAATAATTGCCGGTAAATGCCTGCACTTTGTCCACGTCGCCTACCATCCAATAAAGTAAATCGATAAAATGGCTAAACTGTGTAAATAGGGTTCCTCCATCGAGTAATTGTGTTCCTTTCCAAGACTCGTGATAATAATCAGGATTTCGGTTCCAGAAGCAAGTAAGTTGTATGCTGAAGATATTGCCTAAACGCCCCTCATCTATCAATGCCTTTACAGCCGCCACCGGAGGATTGTACCTATTTTGCTTTATGGCAAATATTTTTCTATGATTTGCGGTTGCTACACGCATCATTTCCATGCAATCTTCCACTTGCAAGGCAATCGGTTTTTCTACTAAAACGTGGAAACCTGCTTGTAAACAAGCTATTGCTTGTTGTGCATGTAAACCATTAGGCGTACAAATGGCAATTACATCTATCTCTAGCTGAGCCTTTAGCAAATCTTTTAAACACAAATATGTGGCTACATTTGTGTATTGTTGTGCTAGATGATGGGCTTTCGTTTCGTCTGTATCGCAAACGGCAACAAGTGTAGCCAATTGGTGAATGTGTGCTGCATGGCGTTGTGCAATACGACCACAGCCAATAATGGCAAATTTAAGTTTTGGTGTCATGGAAAAGAATAGATGCTTTTACCAACCGTTATCCAAAATTAAATCAATAAATTCTCTCACTGCACCCTCGCCTCCCGACTTGGTTAAATGAATGATACCAGGTATTGCTTTGATTTTAGCTACCGCATTGGCCGGGCATGCCGCTAACCCAACAGATTGCAACAACTCCAAACAATTTACATCGTCTCCCACATAGGCTACTTCTTCCAATGAAATGCCTTCTTTTTCGCAGATATCTAATGCCGCTCCCAACTTTCCACCAAATGCTTGACCTTGGAACAAATAGTCCATCCGCAGTTTTGCAGCCCGTCTTTCTACCATTTTGGTATTTTCAGTAGTAATAATACCAATTTTAACACCTGTTTTTTGAATCAGGTTAAATCCCATCCCATCGTGCGTGTTGAATTTTTTAAATTCGTCCCCGCTTTCGGTATAATACATTCCGGCGTCGGTCATAACACCGTCAACATCACTCAAAAAAACTTTAATTTTTGCCATAATATTCCTTTTTTTCGGAGGGTGTAGTCTTAAACAATGTTTGCTAAATCTAGAAGCAGGTGTTCCACCGGAAATTCTACTATCATCACTTGTCCTAAACTTTGCAACCTTACATATACCCTTTTTTTATTTCCTTTAACTATCGTACCCGCTTTATCCATGAAGAGCCCCTGACTAATTACCACCTTAGTGCTAGGCACAAACCCTTGAGCAGAAACCACTTCAATTTTAGCTTCTTTTTCATTTAAAAAGCGTTTAATATTATCTACCTCTTCGTCTTTTATGATTGCTGGTTTCCCTAAATAGTAAACAAATCGGAGCACTCCACTTGTAAAGGCAACCTCATTTCGTTGTTCCGTATTTTTGTAATCTATTTTAACAAAAATGTAGCTTCTAAATAGGGGTTCTTCCACAATTTTCTTCCTATCCGACCATTTTCTTTCTACCTTTTGTACCGGACACCAACTTTCAATTCCTCTTTTTTTTAGTTGACTATCTATCTTTTTTTCCCATTTTGCTTGTGTATACAAAGCATACCATTTACTTTCATTTATTTCTTCGTTCATAAAAAATACGTAGCAAAATTTATAGCAATTGGAATATATGTTTTATTGAATGCAAAAATGTAAAGCTTACCATTTGCAATACAAAATCATGACGCCTAGTCAAAATACAATAAACAGCCGAAACAGTTGTTTATTGTTTTCAATGTGACTAGCAAGAGCCGTTAATTAGCTGCAACATTGTTTTTTTCAGCTATCATATTGGCTAAAATTTTAACTGATTCGTCAATATACATATCTGTTTTTTGGTTTTTTAACCAGTTTTGGTATCGTTCACCTTTTGCTTTATCTGCATTGTGATAAAATTTATCTTTATCAGTTGGCAAAACTTGCATATCCATTTCATCATCAAGCTTTAATAAAGCGTTATTTTGGTTTAATGTATTGCGCAATATTTTTTGCTGTTCCTTATATTTTTCCAATTTTAACTGGATAGCACTTTCTGAATTTTTTCCAAGCCATTGGGTATTGTTTTTTATGATATTCAGTTTTTGATTTTTTTGTAATTTCTCATTGGCAACTTTGATTACGGTTTCGTAGCCTTCGTAGGTTTGAATTGGTGCTTTCGCTACCTCATCCCAAGGCAATGAAGCCGGGTTATCTTTTTCACGAATTTTAAAATAATCATAAGGGTCCGGCAAAATAATATCAGGAGTTACGCCTCTCAATTGAGTACTACCACCATTAACCCGATAAAATTTTTGAAATGTAAGCTTTAATGCACCAAATTCTGTACGTCCACTAAAAAAGTCAAGCGGCTTGCCAAATGGTACAGTACGTTGCACAGTGCCTTTGCCATAAGTTGACGAACTGCCAATAATGACGCCCCGTTTGTAGTCTTGTATAGCAGCGGCAAATATTTCGCTTGCACTTGCACTTGTTTCATTTACCATCACTGCAAGTGGGCCATCATATAAAACGGAGGGGTCTTTATCTTCGAGGAGCGTATTTTTACCTTGACGGTCTTTAATTTGTACAACCGGCCCTGTTTTGATGAATAAACCAACCATTTGTGCTACTTCGTACAAAGATCCACCACCATTAAAGCGTAGGTCAATAACAATACCATCCACTTTTTCGGCTTTAAGTTTAATGATTTCTTTGGCTACATCTTCGCTACAACGAGCACCGTTTGGTCGTTCAAAATCGGCATAAAATTCCAACAAAGAGATATAGCCAATTTTTTTATTTCCTTCATTTACTATAACACTTCTTGCAAATGTTTCGTCTTGAACAATTTCATCGCGCATCAGCGAGATTGTTTTGTATGAGCCGTCGTTTTTTCGGATTGTTAATTTTACTTCGGTATTTTTATTACCACGAATAAGTTTTACTGCGTCTTCCACTGCATAGCCTGTTACATCTACCAATTCGGTACTTCCACCCTGCCCTACTTTAACAATTGCATCGTTCATCATAAATTCGCCGCTTTTAAATGCAGGCCCTCCGGGCATTACGGCAGCAATTTTTATCACGCCATCCTCTTCTTTTAACTGCGCCCCAATACCATAAAAACGCCCGCTCATTTGTTCATCAAAAGCGCGTTTTTCTACTGGCGGAAAATAGTTGGTGTGAGGATCCATTAGGTTAGAAATAACATTAACGTATGAATTGAAACGCTCGTCCTCGTTAAATTTCACCTTAATTCTATCGTAAGTTCGGTCCATTAATTTCAACACCT
>JAIXOS010000018.1 GCA_027486695.1 Chitinophagaceae bacterium
ATTATACAAGAACAGCATAGGGCGTCCTATGCTGTTCTTGTATAATGTATGGGCATTAACAGTAGTATTTCTGCCCCTCTTTTCTCTAAATATTACTAAAATTTGCTGTATCCAAAAATGGGTTCACCAAACGCTCTTGCTTTTTTGGTTTTAGGGCCATTGTAGCGGGCATATTGTATTTTGTACGGAAAATTAGGGATTACCGTGCCATTGCCGTTTTCCAATTGTGCCGATTTGGCTGCGTCCAATTGGGTTTTCAGCACTACCCTACCGGCTGCGGTATTGCCCTCCTTGAGTGCTGCCAAAGCCTCTTTTTCGGTAGTAAACACTTTTTCAATACACGACATGGTACCATTATCGGCTTCATCCATTTGCAAAACATGCGTTTCGCCGCCATTAACAACCGGAGTAGCCTCTTTTACCTTAACAACAATCGTTTGTGCAGTGGCCGTGTGCAAAGCAAATACGGCAACTGAAAAGCAGGTTAACATAACCGTTTTAATCATCTTTTAAGTTTTTTGGATTAAATAAAAACTGTGAATCTAAAGGTAAAAATTGGCATTTGTAACATTTTTTCGAAAAGACAACAAGGATAAACAGCAGGCAATTCAATGTTCCCATTAGATAATTGCTATTGGAATCGTTTCATGATCCCTACCATAATAAAGAGACATGGCCAATAGAACAATGCATAGGCAACAAGTAACTTACTATTGCCTATTGTAAAGAAATACTTACCCAATCATAAGCCGACAGAATAGCCGACAGCAATTTGCGGACAAAATGTTACTATTGCAAAAAAATGAACTTAGTGTTCGTGGCTTTGCAACAACCATAATCCTTTTGTATGAATGCGCAATTTGATGTATTAATAGTTGGCGGTGGCCCCGCCGGATGCGCTTGTGCTTTGGCCATGCACAACAAGGGTTATCGGGTTGCACTCATAGACAAAGCCACTTTTCCAAGAGACAAGGTTTGTGGCGATGCTATTCCCGGTCAATCATTTAAGGCAATTCACCAACTCAATCCACAATGGTCGGCGGCCTTGCAACAATTTGCCGAACAAACGCCTATTCATGCATCCAAGGCTTTTTTTGGCAATAAAATCTTTCGATACCAATGGAAACTGTTTGCAAGCAATAGTAAGCGCATAGACTTTGATCATTTTTTGTACAACCTCGTTCGCAGCGAAACCACCACTACCCTTATTCAAAACCAACAAGTGGCGGCGGTTAGTCACACACACAATGGCCTACTTTGCACCTTAAAAGATGGCAGCCAATTGGAAGCAGCAATAGTAATTGGTTGCGATGGCAGTAATTCGATTGTAAAACGAAGCTTGCTCAAAAAAACAGACAACAAAGAAGATGTATATGCTGCGGTACGCATTTATTACAGTGGCATAACAGGCGTTACACCCGGCGAAAATGAATTTCATTATTTAAAAGAGGTGGAAGGCTATTTCTGGATTTTTCCTTTGCCAAACCAATGGTGCAATGTGGGTTTTGGAATTTTGAAAAACAAACAAAAGCAAGGGGCACCCACCGATGCTCGAAAAACATTGGAAACCATTATCAACAGTGCTCCATTTAAACAACGGTTTCAGCATGCTGTACCGATGAGTAAATTAACGGGTTATAGCCTGCCTGTTTGGGGCAAAACACAGGTGTTGAGTGGCGAAAGGTGCTTACTTGCCGGCGATGCCGCCTGTCTTGTAGATCCGCTACAAGGACATGGAATAGATAAGGCTATCAGGAGTGGTATTATGGCGGCCAATCAAGCCGTAAAATGCCTGACTGCTCATTCGTTTGATGCGGCTTTTATGCGTCAATACGATACGGCCATCCATCAATCATTGGGTAAAGAATTGCGAAGAAATTACCTGATACGCTTGTATTGGTCGCGCTTTCCGGGCGTAGTTCAATGGTTGACCAACCTCAACCCTCCACAAAAATGGATAGACCTACTTTTGAAAAAAATCAAACTCTAAATACCCTTGTTGCAATGGCAATGATTGTTGTTGGGTTAAGTGAACAGCATTTTTAAACTAGCAATGGTGAGGCCTATAGATAGCAAATACTTTAAAGTGGGGATGTTGAACTTTTGGCTGCCGTAATACGAACCTATCAATCCACCTACTACGGTGGCGGCAACCGCATACTGCAAATGGGTGGGCAAATGAATGCCGCCTTTTTGAAATTGGCCATACAAACCAGAAAGCGAATTAACGAAAATAAATAAGGCCGAAACAGCTGCCGTTTGTTTAATTGTTGCCCACCGCATGAGCAACATAAGTGGGCTTAATAATATGCCTCCACCAATGCCCATCATTCCCGACAACAAGCCAATACTTCCTCCTGAAAGGAGTCCTGCCCAAATGGGAATTGGTTTGTTTTGGTCTGTTGATTGCTGAAATTGATACAACATGCGCGCAATAGCAGGGAGCATACAAACTGCTAACATTTTTTTATATACCACATCCGATAAAGAAATGGTGCCACCCCAATAAGCCATTGGAATACTAGCAAGGGCAAAAGGCCAAAACAATTTGCCTTTAAAATAGCCTGCCTTGTAAAACCAGATAAAGGAAAATGCCGAAACAGCCAAGTTCATTACCAAAGCAGAGGGTTTCATCATGACAGGTGCTATACCTACAATACCCATAATGGCTAAATAACCACTAGCTCCTCCATGCCCTACCGAGGCATACAAAAAAGCAATAACAGCTAATAGTAACAATAATAGATATAGCGACAACATAAATTGAATGAATGGATGTTAAATTCTTTTGACTTCTATACTTTGCAGCCCTTTGATGTGTCGGCGGCCAGTAACGATATCTTTGGTGGCAATGAGGAGTATTTTTTCGGGTGCCTCAATCTGTGGTTGATTGTTGGCAGCTACTACCAAATAAAACGAATTACCTATTTCGGTATTGAACAATTCGTTCCACGACACCACAACCGAATAGCCGTCCGATGCCCTAAAAACAAAATAGTATTCGCTTAACAATTTGGGATTATCTGCTACGATAGACACTTTTTTGAGCAGCGGCAACAGTAAAACCCCTTTTACGTTGTAGTATTCTTTTTTAAATACACCCAAATGATTGGTGATAGTAACATTACCAATAGGCACAATGGCCTCCTTAAGTATATCCGCGTAGGTAATGGTAACCGGCTTTTCTACCAATCCCGAAATTGTTAATTGGTGGGTAGGAGCAATAACTGTTTTTTGCGAAAAACCTACTTGTGCAAGCAACAAAAACAAGATAAAAGTAAGAATGGCCGTGTTTTTATGCATAGAAAAAGCTGTTTGGATACTACAATATACGCGGTTTAAAAGGATACCCAACAATTTGCGCAAACTACTTGAAATATTATTGAACGCTGATACACATGAATCACTATTGAATATCCCTAACTGTTCAAAAATACATACAAAGTGCAAGTTTATTTGTGCCCATTGTAACTTCATTAAGTCAAGATTTTTTAAGAAACAAGTGTGCCGAAATGATACCTGCAAGCCAATCGGCAACAGTATTCTAAGTAAAGCAGAAAAGACGCAG
>JAIXOS010000107.1 GCA_027486695.1 Chitinophagaceae bacterium
CAGCTAGTAATGATGTACTTGTATTTAATACAGATGCAACCGTTACCGGCATTACCTCACAAACTATTGGTCAGTTGCTTTTAAGTAACAATGCCTCCGTAAATTTACAGGCATCCGCCGGTGGCTCTCGCACTTTAACCGTTGGTAGTTCCAATTTGACAGGCGACGAAATAAGTGTTCCATCCGGTTGTACCTTAACACTAGCTACGAACACTACTGGCGTAAAAACTGAATTTTTAACCATAGGTTTGGCAAATACAATAGGTGTTACCGCCAATATTGCCGGCACCTTAACTTTAGAACCCAATGCATTGGTAAGTGCAACAGGTGCTGTTGAATATTCCTTAAACACAGCTTATTCACTAAACCAATTGGTTACCAATAAAGGACAGTTGTATCAGGTTACTACAGCCGGAACATCAGCAGCTTCCGGTAATGGCCCGGGTGTCATTGCCAATACCGCAAATGATGGCAGTGTGGTTTTTACCTATTTAGGTACCCTTTATGGCAACAATTATGCAGCTGCTTATAACAATGCTTATAATGTTCAAAATGGTGTAACTACTATAACCGGAACAATCAATTATGCAGGACGTTTTAGCAATACAAGTTTGCTAACTGCTACTACCAATAGCTTACAAATTATTGGTGCTACTTTTAATAACCTACGCAACGATGCCGTTTTTCCCGGTGCAGGAACTGCTTCAACAACCAATGCACCTTTGTATTCAAACGTCAATGTAAATATTAGTGGGGTGCAGTTTATTTCTGTAGCACTTTATTTATATCAATTTCCTGCATCTCTTAACGCATTGAATTTCAATTGTCCTAACATGACATCTGGTTCCATACGTCCTTCTTCTTATGCAGATGGAAATACTACTCTCAATGCAACAAATATTGCTGTAAACATAGGTGTTGGCGGTCAGGTAATGTTGCCCAACATCAGCAAACCCACTCGTGTAAATGTTGCAGAAAACTTAACCGTAAATTCAGGTACTTTAAATTTTGGCTGGAGTAACCCAGAAACAGTTTCTGTAGCCGGAACACTTGCCATGCCTTCAGTAGGGAATATCAATGCGAATACACAATATGCTGATTCGCTGATTGTCAATAATCTTAGCCTTACCGGTACCGGCACTTACGGCACCATAAATTCTGGCGTGGAGCATGTCATTAATGTGTTGGGTAACTTTACCAAAACCACAGGAAATATTTCGACGAATGCGCTAAGCAAATTGCGTTTTGCAGGAACAGGTGCTCAAACTATTGATATCAATGGTATTAATAATGCCGGAAAAAACTTAACAATTGAGATTGCTAGTGCTGCTAATTCAAATACCATTACCCTGGCCAAATCTTTGATTTGTGCCAATCTTGTACTGAATAGTGGCGTGTTAGCAACTACATCTAGTAATTTTTTGACTGTAACCGGTAGCGTAACCGGCGGTAGTGCAAATTCTTATATATCAGGATATATACGTTATATTAAAACAGGGTTATCGGCCTTTACATTGCCTTTTGGAATGAATGGGTTATACTACCCTTTAACTGTAACGCCAACTAGTGCCACTACCGATACGTTTATTGTTGCATATCTTACACCTACACCCAATTTAATCAAAATAACTGCTCCCTTAGCTAATGTATTCAACAATGGTTATTATACGGTTCGATTAAATTCAGGAACAAGTGCTGCGTCTTTTTCTGCGGCTTATACATTTGCCCCCGGTGTAGTGAAAAGTACGAAAGATTTGGTGTTTGCCAAATATGGTACCGCATGGTCCCTATTGAGTGCCTCACCAATAGTAACAGGTAATGTAACAAGCGGCAATATTTCAGACAATACCCCAGTTGATTTATCCAATACGGCAACCTTATTGGTAATTGGTTCTAACAACAGCGCTACCATATTGCCTGTAAAATTGAAATACATTAACGGTTACGAAAAAGGGTTACATAATCAAATAGTTTGGGAAAGTGCAACGGAAGAAAATTTAGCGTCTTATCAAATTGAAAAACTGTCAAAAAATGGTAAGGTTTGGAATGTTATGGGCGAATTTGTACCTAAAGGCGCAGCGCATAAGTATGAATTTCTAGACATTTATGTAACTGAAAACACTTCTTCTTATCGTTTGAAAATAGTTGATGCTTCCGGAAGTTATACCTATAGTAAAGTAATTTCTATTAACCATAATCTTAATAAAAAAGCGGTAGCGTATCCCAATCCTTTTTCTAATACCGTGAATATCGATTTAGGAACTACGCCTGACAATCCGATTAATTACTATGTAGTAACCCTTCAAGGAAAATGTGTTCATTCAGGAATTTTAACAGCTAAAGTTACTTCCTGCTCTTTGGCAGACTTGCCTTGTGGTAATTACATCTGTCAATTAAGCAATGGCACAGCCTTGTACGTGGCCAAAAATTAATATTATCTCTTTTTCTATACTTTTTTAACGGTTCTTGCCTTTTTAATTTTTTTTTATGAATACAATAATTAATGTAAAAAGTTATGCTTTTAGGAGTGTACTTTTCTTAATGACTATTTTTTTAGCCACTCTTTCAATTGCGCAAAAAACTTGGATAGGCGGTGCAAGCGGTTCATGGAGTACAGCTACAAACTGGAGTCCAAATGTAGTGCCTACCTCATCAGATATTGTTACATTTAATAGTAGCGCTGCTGTAACAGGGGTTCCTACGCAAACGATTGGGCAATTAGTGTTAACTAATAATGCTAGTGTTAGTTTACAAGCGTTCACAGGAGGAAGTAGAACCTTAACTGTAGGTAGTAGCAACTTAACAGGCGATGAAATTAGTGTGCCTTCGGGTTGTACACTAACCCTTGCTACTAATGCTTCGGGTGTTACTTCTGAAACGCTTACATTGGGTTTAGGGAATGTAAGTGGAGTGACATCCAATATAGCCGGAACACTTACTATACAGCCGAATGCTACCGTTACAGGAAGCGGTGCAGCCACTTACGCAAATAGCACAGCTTATAGTACACTTAATCAACTAGTAGTTAATAAAGGACAATTGTATCAGGTTACAACTACTGGTACCTCTGCTGCTTCTGGCAATGGTCCGGGTGTTAACTCATCGGGTACGGCAGTAGATGGAGGCGTTACTTTTACCTATGTGGGTACTTTATACGGAAGTGTTTATGCCACTGCTTATAATAATGCGTATAGTGCCCTATACGGTGTAACAACTATCACCGGAACAGTCAACTATGCTGGCGTTTTTTCTGGAATTAGTGCATACAATGCAACAACCAATAGTTTGCAGTTCAATGGCGCAACCTTCAATAATCAAAGAAATAATGCTTCCTTCCCCGGGAACGGTGGCTCACCTACAACTACTGCTCCCAGTTATACCAATGTAAATGTCACTATTAGTGGTGTACAATTTATTGGTTCTAATAACTTATCGCTACAACAATTTCCTGCTTCTATCAATGCGCTGAATTTCACTTGTGCCAATATGTTAGCGGGTTCATTGCGTATAGCATCATTTTCAGATGCAACAACCACTCTAAATGTGGCAAGTGTTGATATAAATATGGGGACTGGTAGTCAAGTGTTGTTACCCAATATTGCCACTTCAAGTACTGTAAATGTGTCCGGTAATGTGACAGTATCTAATGGTTTACTTTATTGGGGTTTTGGTGGAGCAGAAACAGTTACAGTTGGAGGCACCTATTCAATGCCTAGCACTGGTGGAACTAATATAAACGCTAACCAAACGGTTGCAATCACAATTAAGGATTACAGTCATACAGGTAGCGGTTCATTCCAAACCGCCAATAGTACCAACATCCCCACAATTAATATTACAGGTAATTTCAACAAAACAGCAGGTGCATTCACCGGAGGAAGTACATTTTTAAATTTACGTTTTACAGGCAGTGCTGCGCAAACATTCAGCAGTAATAGTTTGGTAAAAACCAATATAGAAATTGCGAATACGGGCACTGTCGTTTCCAATACGGTAACTTTAGGATCTACGATTTCGGCTAATAATTTGGTTTTAACAAGTGGCTTATTGGTTACATCTGCTACCAATTACCCTACTGTAGCTGCTAGTATTTCAGGAGGAAGCAGCAGTTCCTATATTAACGGGCCAGTTTATTATACTTCCGCCTCTACAAGTGCATTCACACTACCGGTAGGATACTCAGGTGTTTATGCACCTATTACCATTACACCAAGCGCAGCTACGTCAACTGTTTTTCAGGTAACCTATGCGCCTTTTATTACTGCGGCCACCATTAATAGTCCTTTGTTAAATGTGAACTCATCTGGCGCATATGCCATTAAATTAAGTTCCGGTACTATGAATGGGACGGTATCTTTTCCTTATGCTTTTGCAAGTGGGATTGTAAGCAGTACGGCTCATCTGGTGCTTGCAACTAATGCTGCTACAAGCTGGTCAAGACTCGGTGCTACTCCATCTGTTACAGGTACCGCTACAAGTGGTACCATTACTGATGCTACAGCCATTGGATTTTCTACCACTTCTACCAATGTGGCAGTAGGTTCTGTTAATGCTTTAACTAGTTTGCCCGCGGGCATCAGCTATGCATGGACAGGTACAACGAATACCGACTATCAGGTAGCCACTAACTGGAGCCCCAATAGAATTACAGCTACAACAACCGATGTGCTAACTTTTTCGAGCAATGCAACGGTTACGAATGTACCAACTCAAACAATAGGTCAGTTAATTTTATCTGGTAGCACTACTGTTGTTAGTTTACAACCTGCAATAGGTAATGGTAATCTAACCTTAACAGTTGGTAATAGCAATACAACCGATAATGATTTACAAATACCAAGCGGTTGCGAATTGATTATTGCTGCAAATAGCTATCCCTCTTTTGCGCTGCCAAGTACTTATGGTGGCGGAGCCAATGACAGAGATAAGATATCGAATGCATTAACTATTCAATTGGCATCATCCAATAGTCCTAAGGCAAGTGTCTTGGGCAAATTAACGATACAGCGCAATGCTACTTTTACGCTACCATCGGCACCAACACTATTGGTATCTGGAATTACTCCAGCAGTAGGTTCTTATGTTTATTTGAATCAGAATTTATATGCGGTAACTGCATCAACGGGTGCTACAACAAGCACAAGTGTACCGAGCAGTACATTTGGTAGCAACA
Organism: Chitinophagaceae bacterium; assembly: GCA_027486695.1. GTDB lineage: Bacteria > Bacteroidota > Bacteroidia > Chitinophagales > Chitinophagaceae > Parasediminibacterium. The sequence goes on from JAIXOS010000107.1 coordinate 5,174, forward strand.
CTGCAAATGGAGGAACCACCTTAACGTACATCGGTTCCGCTATTTCGGGCTCAATAACTGGAGCCACCCAATATGGCGTGTTTGGTAATGTGTACAACGTAGGTAGTGGCGTTACTACAGTTGCATCTGGTGCAACGATTGAGAATCAATCGGCAAGTATTGGCGGTACCGTTACAAGCAGTAGTTTGGTACTAGCCTCGGGTTCAAATTATATCTATAGTAGAGCGGATGGTAATACCAATTTACCAACGGGTACAGACATGTCAGGCGTGAATGTGAGTGTTCAGGGGATAGCTGCATCGGCTTATACCCCCGCTATTACCTTTCCTACTGCCATTGCTTCATTAACATGGAATACGCCTTTGGTTGTTACGGGTGGAGGTACCAGAATTTCGGTAATTTCCGGTAGTTCATTAAGCATTACGGGTAATGTATCAATTACGCA
>JAIXOS010000374.1 GCA_027486695.1 Chitinophagaceae bacterium
CTTGTAATAGTACATCTTTATTAGGCGTCTGACAAAAAACCACTTTTTGCACAGCGAATTGGACAAGCAGCATACATACTGCTACGTTAATTTTCTTCATTTGAACAGCTCTTTAATCATTATATCATTAAGAAACGAATGCCTTTTTTCCAAAACAAAACCACCTCAATTAGCAGACCTTTAGCCATATAGTCTGCTAATTGAATGGTGATTCCAGCCAACCAATACCTATCCCCGTACCTTTTTTCGGAATGACTACACCCCTATTTTTTATTTTAATTCTATTTTCTTAATTCCAAGAAGCTCAAATTTTATAGAAATGAACTACCAACAGTTTATTGCCAAATTAAAAAGCTGTTCAATATGAAGCATTAAGCGTATTTTACTAACCAAAACAGCAAGAAAACGTTAACTACAACTTCCATCGTGATTCATTTATTCTCCCCTGTATAGAATTAATTCGCCCAACCCCGGAGTGGTATTGGCGTTTTCTAACAAGAGCCTAAATTTTTGTGCCAATACCGGTGTAAACTGTTCTGTACAGCCGGTTCCATCGGTGGTAGATTTGACGATCGAAATCCAAGCCTGACCATTCCAATATTGTAAATCGTGCGACTGTTTAACATTAGACCAAGGATGCCACAATTCAATTAACGCCATTGATCCAATACGATGAACTTGCCCTAAGTCAATTTCTACAGAAGCCGTTTTCTCACCTTTTTTGGCAAGCCATTTGGTATTCGGCTCTCCATCGGTGAGTGCCGCTATTTTGGTGGTACTATCAAGCGACGATACCAATGCTATTTTTCCTTTTGTAGGAATAGGCAATACTTTTGGCTCACCTTCAAACTCCACTGCAATGACAGATGCTACTCTGTCAGGTGCATAAGGAGGAATAGCAATAGTACTGTTACCTTTACCCTTAGTAATGTGTAAGGGCGTTTTTTTATCTGCTAATAAATAAGCTTTCGATATTTTATTATCCAATGGCACTGTTATTTGACCATTTTTTGGGTAATCAAAAACGTGTAAATAGATGGTTTGTCCTTTCCGGGTAGCTCTACCAAAAGACAAATATGGGAAAGGACTACCTGTAGTGCCATAAATAGATTCGCCATTTAGCTGCAACCAATCGCCTATTTCTCTCAGATTTTGCTGACACACTTCCGGAATTACACCATACTGATTGGGTCCAACATTTAATAAAAAATTGCCCCCTTTGCTAACAATATCTATCAATTTTTGTAGTAAATCTTTGGTACTTTTCCAACGATCGTCAAATGCATTGTACCCCCAATGTCCATTCATAGTCATACACACTTCCCAATTTCTACCAGGAAAGCCCGTAGCAGGAATAAATTGTTCAGGCGTTTCTAAATCGCCACCCATGCCTGCACCTAAACGGTTGTTGGAAATGAGGTTTGGATATGCTTTTAATTCATTGGCTAATTTCTGACACATTTCTTTGGTCATATTTGAGGGCGTATCCCACCAAAGAACCGCTACATCACCATAATTTTTCAATATTTCTTTTACTTGTGGTAGGGCAATACTATCTATATACTGCATCATGCTGCCTAAATGCGTGCTATCCCATTCTTTACCACCCGAAACAGCCCCTCCGGGATGGTACCAATCTTGCGCTTGGGAGTAATAAAAACCCAATTTCATATCGTATTTACGACATGCATCGGCCAATTCTTTTACCACATCTCTTTTAAAAGGCGTTGCATCTACCACATTGTATTTTGATGCAGCAGTTTTGTACATGGCAAAGCCATCGTGGTGCTTGGTGGTAAACACCATATATTTTTGTCCGGCTGCTTTGGCTAATTTAACCCACTCTTCCGCATTAAACTGTGTTGGATTGAATTGCTTGGCCAAACCGGCGTAGGTAGCGCGAGGCACTTTTGCCTGATGCATTAACCATTCCCCATAAGTAGTTTTGTTTTCCCACTTTCCTGCTGCTTGAGCATAAATACCCCAATGGATAAACATACCAAATTTGGCATCTTTCCACCATTGCATTTTGGGATCGGTTTGTTTGGTGGTAATGGTAGCTGCAACATTTTGTGCATTCATTTGCAAACACTGAAATGCAACAAACATTAAGGCAAGACTTTTTTTCATAATAAATGTTTTGTTTAAAATTAAATTATCAACCCGAATGTACACATAGTGTTTCCAAGAGTGCTTTGTTTGTTGGTTCTTTTTGCATAGTAAAATCTACAGCATCAATAAAAGCACTTCGGTTGATATCAATAATTTTTCTCAAAAAATGGTGCAATACAACATAACCTACTAGAAAATTTCTGCAAAACAATTGTTCAACATTAGTACTTTATTCATAACAAATAAAGTCGCGTTGTGCAAGCATTTATTGGTTTTTAGTGAATTTGGCAACATTCAAAAGCAGTTTTTGTGCGCAAGCATTTCGTTGGTATGTCAAAAACGCCGACAGCATAAGTCTGCTTTAAGTTTTTTGTAACACTAAATTAGCAGATAGCATGTATGTCCAACATTTTTGAGCAGTGCATCTTTTGTTCAAAACTTTGAACGGACTTGTTCACGTGAACACATTTTACAAAATCAATAAAATGAATACTAAAACAATTTATTCATTATATCCTATTGAGTACGTCTGCTAAATGAAAGTTATGATTATGAGCCATAGGCAGGTACTACTATTTGGCCACATTGGCGTTGGCACCATTCAACATAAGTACACAGCTGTAGCAACAAAACGGCCTTAGCAAGATGATGACATCTTAAACTAAGGCCGTGACTTTTGAGCTATATGTTAATTCAACAAATGCCGCTAGTAAGCAATGATTGCTGAACCTTTTGCATTATTGTATTTTGTCCATTCTACTTTGTAACCATAGGCACAGCCACTTGTTACTGCATTACCTTGGATATCTACCCCATAAGTTACCGTTACCGTTTTATTGTCAGAAGTAAATATGCGAACTCCTGACTGTGGCTTACCTACGCAACTTGTGGTATTCACAATTTTAAGATCTACCGGCGACTTTACTACAAATGCATTGCCGAAACGTGAAATACCGCCCATCGCAAATGCTTCGCTATTAATTAAAGTATCGCCACTACTGATGAAATTGAGTGAAAGCAATTTGATAAAATACGTATTTCTGCGCGCAGCCCACCAAGTTTTGGTAGCTCCATTTTCAAAAGTAACGGTACCATTTACACGCACTCGATGCACAATTGTGTCGCCTTTAAGATACATACCGGTAAAAGTGCCGCCTTTTACGTTGGTGACATACCTTGTGCCATTAAAAACAATCGTTTTATTGTTTCGGGTTATGCTACAAGTATCAAAAGTTTGTTTTATTACGGCACCTGCATCGCGCCATTTACTTCCCGAAATTAATTCAATGGTAATTTTACCCGTCTTAATAACACCATTGATGTTTTTACCCCAATAGCTGAGCACCACTTTTTTATTCAATAAACCACGTTTGTCAATTACAGCTCCTTCTACTGTAGCGCTATCTACATTTTTGGAAGGCACGGTACCAAATTCTGCATCGGTATCAATAGCTTGGGCTGCATCGTTAGAAAAAACATCGTCATCGTTTTGTAAACGCGCTTGGTCGTTGGCATTGGTTTGACTAGTTACTTGTAGTGCTAATTCTTCTTCGGTACTCACAGTATCCTTTTTACAAGCATTAAAAAGCAAAACAAATGCTACGGTAGAAGCAAAAAGTACTTTTTTCATAAAACTTCTTTTTGGATGGCTAAAATATAGTTGGTTATCAAAGGTTACAGACCTACAAAGGTGTGTAAGGTTTAAAATTAGCTTATAAAAATTTTTGTAGAGTAATTAAATGGGGAAAGGATTTTGCTCAATAAAGCTATTGCTGGTGAACGGTGCCAACGCCACTACAGCTAAATATGTAGTACTTGTCGCTCGGTACATCATTAAAAAAGGCTACCGTGTAGCCGTATCTGCCAGTAAAAAAGTAATAAA
>JAIXOS010000165.1 GCA_027486695.1 Chitinophagaceae bacterium
GACGCTCCAACAAAGCGGCAATTTTACCGAATTGGGTAAAGTGCGCATCCAATTGCAAGAAGCGCAGCCAAAACAAACCACTATTAAATGTTTGGTTCCCGATTGGGCAGACCCTAAGGAAGTACACATAACCATCAATGGAATACCAGTTCCTTCCAAGGTCATTCATCGTGGATATGCTACTTTGCAGCGTGAATGGAAGGCGGGCGATGTGGTAGAAATGACGTTTAAATTAAAAATACGTTGCGTAAGTATGAAAGACGATGCCAACATAGTTGCCTTTTATTACGGACCAACTTTATTGGCATTTGAAACGGATAAGGAGTTGGTATTAAAGGGTACAAGTAAGGAAATAGTATCATCTATCAAGCAAGAAGCAGAAGGCCTACGCTTTAAGATGACGAATAACCAACAAAACTTTCGATTGGTGCCTTTTTACCAAATTACCAAAGCTAGTTATGGGGTGTATGCCACTATTAGAAACGATTACTAAAGCTACCTAGTAGTTCCTGGCGCTGAATATCTAGCCCCGATAGCAACGGATAGCCCGGTGAGGCCTTGTGCCATGGCTGTGTGCCGGACTAAGAGTGGATAGCGGGACTGTGGTTGAATAGAGATATGTTTGTAGAGCTACAAAAAAACAAATTGCTGATATATGAAAAAAACAATTGTTCCCATTGTGTTGATGTTATTGCCATTAGCCATATTGGCACAAACTTTTCAAAGTAAAGATGCTCGGTTGGCATGGTGGCGCGATGCGCGTTTTGGAATGTTCATTCATTGGGGGCCGGTAACGCTCAAAGGCAAAGAAATTAGTTGGTCGCGCGGGGGGCAAATACCCGTTCGGGAATATGATAGTTTGTATTTGCGGTTTAATCCTACTCAGTTCGATGCACAAGCTTGGGTACGCATAGCCAAAGCCGCCGGTATGAAATATATGGTACTTACCACCAAGCACCACGATGGATTTTGTTTGTGGAATAGCAAGCAAACTCCGTACAATATACTCAATACGCCTTTTCAGCGCGATGTAGTAAAAGAACTTGCCGAAGCTTGCCAACAACAAGGCATGCCCTTTGGTGTGTATTATTCCACCTGCGATTGGTATCACCCCGATTTTCCGGTAACGAGTCCGGGAGGTGGGAAGAAGAGAGAAAAAAGTAATATAGATGCCTATACCAATTATTTAAAAAGGCAAATTGCCGAATTGATGCTCAATTACGGGCCGTTGGCTACTTTGTGGTTTGATGTGCCACAGCATTTTGATGCCAAACGCGGTCAGGGTGTCATTGATTTTGCAAGAATTATTCAGCCCGATATCCTAATCAACAACAGAACAGGTGCTTGGGGCGATTATGACACGCCCGAACAGCGTGTAGGTAGCATGCAAATGAACCGAGCATGGGAAAGTTGTATTACTATTGCCGACCAATGGGCATGGAAACCAAACGATAAAGTAAAAACCCTACAGCAGTGTTTGCAAACCCTTATTTTGAGTGCCGCCGGCGATGGCAATTTGTTGTTTAATGTGGGCCCCGATTCCTTAGGTGTAATAGAACCTTTGCAAGTAAAGCGCCTAGAAGAAATGGGCAATTGGTTGAAGAAAAACGGCGAAGCCATTTATGGTACTAGGGGAGGACCTTATTTGCCGGGACGCAATATTGCCTGCACGAGAAAAGATAGCGTTGTTTATTTGCACGTATTGAAATGGCGTAAAGGTGTTCTGTCGTTGCCTAATTTGCCTACCACTATTCAAAAAGCTACGTTGTTGAGCGGTACAAACGTAAGCATACAACAACAAAACAATCAGCTGCATATAACCCTACCCAAAGCAGGGCGGGATAGCATTGCAACCATTATTAAATTAACACTATCTACCCCCGCAATAGACATTCCCTTAATAGATCCGTTAGACGATTACAAGGCTACTGCTTCTAATGTATACCAAAAGTCGGCACGATTTGGCGCTGATATGTTAGTAGATAAAAGTACAGATGCGCTGTCTATTTGGCGTACCGACGATACCACCCGAACGGCTTGGGTAGAAATAGATTTGCGCAAAGAAAGAACTATTGACCAAATTACCGTAAACGAACATGGTGGCGAGCATATAGAACAGTTTACGCTTGCGTATAAAAATACAAAAGGCGTGTGGGTACCGTTGGCGGAGGGAACCAAAATTGGGAAAGCATTTACGTTGCCGGTTAAAAAAACGGTGACCCAATATGTTCGGCTAAACATTGTAAAAGCCAATGCTGCACCATCGTTATCAGAAATAGATATTCGTGAAGCTGACTAGTCTGTTAGGTACTTTATGATGGGTGGTACACCATTTTTCACGATTCATGGTGGTGCTTTTGCAATAACCGTTGCTTGGGGGTAAATATATACACATATGCCCCCGGCAGCACTTGCTAACTACTTATATTTGTACGACTGACCATTGAGATTGTTTATGCCTAAAAAATTACTTGCTGTTTTGGTATTGCTGTACGCTTGTGTTGGGCTTCAAGCGCAGGAAAACTTTGCATTTACCCGATTGGATATCAACAGAGGATTGTCGCACAATCAAATTAACAGCATATTACAGGACGATAAAGGCTTTATGTGGTTTGGTACCGAGGCCGGTTTAAATAGGTTTGATGGTTACTCCTTTAAAGTGTTTAAGTCTAAACTACACGATACCACCTCCTTAAACGAAAACATCATACACCAATTGTGGCAACTGCCCGAAGGCAGAATGGGCGTGCTCACACGAGATGGTACAATTTGTGTGTACAATCCCATTACTGAAACGTTTCAACGCGATGCAGATGCGTATTTTAAATCGTTGGGTTTGCCAAATGCCGCTATTAAAGAAATATTGCGCGATAAAAAAGGGAATTATTGGTTTGTACACCAATATTTAGGGGTTTTCAAATACACCACCTCCAATAAATCGGTCAAATTATTTACCAACGATAGTCGGTCAAACGCTTTTTCCATCAGTTCCAACAGCATTGTTGCCGCAGCACTTGATAACAACGATGGCCTTTGGATCATCAATAATGACGCGGTGTTGGAAAAAATAAGTATTACTGCTAATAAAGTGGTGTACCGATCCGATGCTTTGCGTAAGCAATTGACCAATAATATTAATATCAACACCAATCACGCGTTGTTTGTAGACAAAGACAACGAGTTGTGGATACAATTAGGACCTCCTGCCGTGGGAATTTATTATTTCAAACCACAAAATGGCGGAACAATAGAGCATTTAACTAAAACTACCGGATTTGTACACCTCAACAACGATTTGGTAAAATGCATAGTACAAGACAACAAAGA
>JAIXOS010000110.1 GCA_027486695.1 Chitinophagaceae bacterium
ACAATTGTACTGACCAAAAGCGGCGATATTGTTTCGGGAAGTGCTCGTAGCGTGCCCGGATTTAATGTTTACGAAGCATTACACGCATGTAAACAACATTTATTGGGTTACGGCGGGCACTTTGCGGCAGCGGGTTTAACTTTAGATCCAGAAAATGTAACAGCATTTGCTGCTGCTTTTGAACAAGCCGTAGAAGCAACCATTACCGACGAATTACTTACGCCTCACATACTTATTGATTGCGAAATAGCATTGCACCAAATTACCACTTCATTGTACAATTTATTGATGCAAATGGAACCTTTTGGCCCCGAAAACATGCGGCCGGTTTTTGTAAGTCGTGCGGTTCATAACAACGGTTATTGCAAAATAGTGAAAGACAAACATATTAAGTTTAACATACAACAACATAACACGATTATTTCGGGCATTGGATTTAATCTTGCAAAAAAATTCGAAATAGTAAATCAAAACCAACCATTCGACATTGTTTACACCCTTGACATGAACGAGTATAATGGAAACAGCACCTTACAATTAAGGGTTATAGATATTCAAGCAAGTCAACCTTAACAAATGGAGGGAATACCCTTATTAGCCCTTTCTTTCGTATGCAATGGCATAAAACAGCACATGTATCTTTAAGTAAACATTTCAATTACATTTGTCAAAAATAATTTACCTATGTCCGATCAAAACAACAATCAATTAAATATTGAAATTACCGAAGAAGTAGCAGAAGGTTCTTATGCTAATTTAGCCATTATTACCCATAGTCATGCAGAGTTTGTAATAGATTTTGTAAACGTAATGCCCAATACTCCTAAAAGCAAAGTAAAGAGTCGTATTATTTTTACCCCTATGCATGCCAAAAGATTTATGAAAGCTTTGGCAGAAAACGTTGCTCGCTATGAAGCCGCTAATGGCGATATTCAAGATTTGGAACAAGTTGAAATACCGATGCACTTTGGAGGCCCTACAGCGCAGGCATAATTAAAAACCCCATTATATTATTAAGCATGTACCAAGCTTATCTCAAATCTATTCGCCAACATTCCTTTTTGGTTACCGGCGGCGCTGGTTTTATTGGTAGCAATCTTGTAAAAGTGCTATTGGACAACCATGCGAAGCATGTTCGTGTACTTGACAACTTAAGCAATGGTTTCAAAAAAAACATTGCCGCTTTTTTAAGCTATCCCAATTTTGAATTTATAGAAGGCGATATTAGAAATTTGGATACATGCATACAAGCTTGTAATGGTATTGAATTTGTATCGCACCAAGCTGCATTAGGATCTGTACCACGTTCTATTAAAGACCCAATTACCACAAACGAGGTAAACATTGGCGGACATTTAAACATGCTTATGGCCGTAAAAGAAACGGGCGTACAACGCATGGTATATGCTGCTTCATCTTCTACCTATGGCGATAGCAAAACTTTACCCAAGGAGGAAAATGTGATTGGCAAGCCTTTATCGCCCTACGCAGTAACAAAATATGTTAATGAACTATATGCCGATGTTTTTGCAAAAACATATGGCATAGAAACAATTGGGCTAAGATATTTCAATGTTTTTGGCCCTAAACAAGACCCCAATGGTGCTTATGCAGCAGTTATCCCTTTATTTATAGATGCGCTGATGATGAATAAGCCTCCAACAATGAATGGTGATGGCATGCAAAGCAGGGACTTTACCTTTGTTGACAATGCCGTTCAAGCCAATATTTTGGCCATGCTAAACACCAATAAAAACTGTGCAAACCAAGTATACAATATTGCTTTTGGAGAAAGCATTACGCTAAACCAATTGTATCAATATTTGCAGCAGATTGTACAAGTAGTGCTGCCAGCCACATACGGCCCTGAAAGAAAAGGAGATATAAAAGATAGTTTGGCCAATATTTCCAAAGCAAAAGAATTATTGGGTTACGAACCTCAATATTCAGTGAAAACCGGTTTAGCAATCACCTTTGAATGGTTCAAAGAAAATTATGCGTTTATAAAGAGCTAAAGAGAATTACAACCTTTTTATAACGATGTTTCGGTACCAAACTGTAGACCCTTGATGCATAAGGGCAATTTTTCCTTTTTTAAACATCCCGAAATTAGGCACTTGTTTGTATTTACTAAAGCCAATTGCTTGTTTCCAATTGTTACCCCATAAATAGGTAGAAATGCACCTTTTACCATTAAAATAAACATCGAGCTTACCCTTTTCACATATAATTTCTGTAGTATTCCACTCACCTATCGGCTTCACGAATGGCTGATAACTACTCATTAAATCAACCATATCGGCGGTTGCATATTTGGGCAGTTTTGTTTCTGCAATCGTGCCATCGGCAATTTGAATTTCCGGGCCACTTTGTGAAGCCGCAGTATAGATACGCGTGTTTTCATTGGCATAAATAACTATACCGCTATTGCTTCCTTTTTCCAACTTCCAATCTAGCTTTAACTGAAAATGTTCGAATTCCACATCGGTCATTAAATCCGCGTATTTACGATTCGTAGTAGCAACAGTGGTACGCAAACACCCTTTTTCTACAGTCCAGCCATTTTGGAGGGTAGCTGCATATTGCTGACCGTAAGGATGCCATCCTTTAGTAGATTTGCCATCAAAAAGGCTTATCCAATCGGGCTCTTCCCATTCATTTTTTAAGGGCGTTTGTCCAATTGCATATTGCATTGTAACCACAAGGAAACAGCATAGCATCCATTTCATAAAATTACTTTTTTAATAGCAGTATGTATTGCACCATTGCCTCCGCATCTTCGTTACTTATTTGAGGGTGTGGCGGCATAGGTACTGTACCCCAAACGCCTGAACCACCTTTCACAATTTTTTGAGCTAACTGTTGTATTTGCACAGTTGTATTGGTGTACTTTTCGGCTATGGATTGGTAGGAAGGTCCTGCGCCCAAATCCCGAATTTGGTGACACGAAAAGCAATCTGATGCAGCCACTAACTCCAATCCCTTTTTATAAGCAGCATCATTGGCAGATGAAGTGGTAGCCACAGTGCTGTTATCTTTTTTTACGGGCTCGGCACATGCAAGATTAGCAATAACTACACCTACCAACAAAACAGATAATGGACACCTCATAGTTATAAAATTAGCAGTTAAAACAATAAATTTTTCGTTTTGATTAAAATTAATCCAAATTTAAATCCTTCAAAAGAATAGAAAGGCAGGTTGAAAATAAAGACTTCCTATTTGCGTCAATAAATAAAAAAATATACGCATCTCTACAGATATATCGGTTCAATAACACCCCGTCGCTAGTTACTATTGCACGAAATGGCCTCCAGGTTTTTAGAATAATTACAAGATTAAGTTCCATTACCGCGATTACTGCTACCTATAATTAGGCCCTGTTATTTTGTAAATGAATAGCGGTGCAAGCCCCATCGAAGCAAGTTTTTTAAACCCGAGTATTGCTGAGCAGGATTACTTACGTTGAATGGTGCCAACGCCACAAAACCTCCTAGTAGCAGTGGTGACGGGCTCATCATTAAAAAAAGGCTACCGCGTAGCCTACAGTCTAACCATAAGCTATAGCCGATGCTTGTATGCGAAACAACATTGACTACAATAAAAAACGGCATCCATTGAATGAGGATGCCGTTGTTATTGGTAGCGAGGAGCAGACTTGAACTGCCGACCTTCGGGTTATGAATCCGATGCTCTAACCAGCTGAGCTACCTCGCCATAATTGGGGTGCAAATATAAGGGGATTATTGTAAAAACAATCCCCCATTTTTTTAATTAATAAGCCAAAAGTTTGGAAATGCGCTGTAACACTTTATCAACATTAGGCAGCATTGCCGCTTCCAAAGCCATATTTAATGGAACTGCGGGCAAATTGAGCGCTCCTACCACCTCTACTTTTGCATCTAAAAAGTGATAGCAATGGTTGGTAATGCGAAGCGATAAAGATTCAGCAAAACTATTGTTTTGTTGCTCCTCACTCAATACAATTACTTTTCCATGTTTGGTAACTGATTCAAATACAAGCGCTTCATCGAGCGGAAATAATGTTCTTAAATCAACAATTTCTATTTGGCCAGGATATTTTTTGGCTGCGGCTTTGGCCCAATAAATGCCCATTCCGTAAGTAATGATACAAATGCTTTCGCCACGTTTTACTCTTGCAGGATCAGCAGATAGTAATGTATTGGCTTTGCCCAATGGAAGCACATAATCGCGCGCCGGCTCAATAGTGCGGGCATCTTCTGTACCGGGCATTTTACTCCAATACAATCCTTTGTGTTCCAACATTACTACCGGATTGGGATCGTAAAAAGCACTTTTCATCAATCCCTTCATATCGGCAGCATTACTCGGATAAGCAATTTTGATTCCTTTAATAGCCAACAAACTACTTTCTATGCTGCCACTATGGTATGGCCCACCGCCACCAAATGCGCCTACCGGAACACGCAATACCATACCTACTGGAAATTTTCCATTGGTTAAGTAATTACTTTTGCTCACTTCAGAAACCAATTGATTTATAGCAGGATACACGTAGTCGCCAAACTGCACTTCTACAATTGGCTTAACGCCCAAAGCACTTAAACCAACGGTACTACCCACCACATAGGCTTCTTGTATAGCGGTATTAAATACCCTGTGCTCACCAAACTTTTCAGCTAACGATGCGGTTTCTCTAAACACACCTCCCAAACGTTTTCCTACATCCTGCCCATACAATAAGGCTTCTGGATGATCCTCCATGATTTCGGTAATAGCATTTACAGCTGCATCTACCATAATGATGGCCTCATTACCCTTTGGATTTCGCTGTCCTTTTTCTTCTTTTATAGGTGTAGGAGCAAACACATGTTCTTCCACGCTATCAACATCGGGCTCATCGGCAGCAAGGGTGGTATTGAAATGTTCGTTTACCTCATGAATAGCCTGATTTTCTACTTCGTTAATTTCGTGTTCATTAAAGCCAACATTGGCTAAAAGCAAGCGTAATTTTGGAATAGGATCGTACAAGCCATCGCGCAGCAAACTTTCTCTATCTCTATAAAATTCTTTTCTAACGCCACTTGTGTGGTGACCCAACAAGGGTACTTTAGCATGCACTAATATGGGCATACGTTGTGTACGCGCATAAGTAAATGCCTGTTGCATGGCCTCATAACTGCGCATAAAATCGCTACCATCGCACTGCATACGATTAAGCCCTTTAAAGCCGGCAGCGTATTCATATGCGTTCATAGCCATAATTTCATTGGCTTTTGCGCTAATACTCCATTGGTTATCTTGGACTAAGTAAACAATAGGTAATTTTTTCAATACCGCAAACTGCAACGCCTCACTTACTTCACCTTCGGTAATACTACCATCGCCAAGGCTACAAACCACTATGGGATTTTCACCATTCAAGCCTTTTTTCTGCAAGGGCGAATTGATGTGCTCTAAAAACTGCAATCCTTGAGCCAACCCTGTAGTGGGTATTGCTTGCATACCTGTAGCACTGCTTTGGTGTATGATACTAGGGCGCTTTCCGTCTTTATTGCTTGCGTGACTGTAATAGCTGCGTCCACCACTAAACGGGTCGTCTTTTTTGGCTAGCAACTGCAACATTAATTCCAATGTAGTAAAACCAGATGAAAGCAATAAACTATCGTCGCGGTAGTAGGGACTTACCCAATCGCAATCAAGCAATTGCATACCGGTAGCAATTTGTATGGCTTCGTGCCCTCTTGAGGTAGAGTGCACATACTTACACACATGCTTATTGGCTTCATAGGTGTCACCCATCGCCTTTGCGGTGACCATCAGCCGATAAGCATATAACAGTGTTTCGCGGTTTAGCATGAGTGAAATAGTATAGGGTTACAAATAGGGGTTTTATTTTATTTCTAATTCAAACATTTTTTTCTCCGCCACATAGCCTTCCAATACATCGCCAACAACGCACTCGCCAACACCTGCGGGCGTACCGGTAAATATTAAATCGCCTATATTGAGAGAAAAATAGTTGGATATATGTGCAATGAGCACTTCAAACGAAAAAATGAGGTTTTGGGTATTGCCCTGCTGAACGGTTTGTCCGTTGTGTTTTAGCGAAAAAACAATGGGATTTTTGAGAGCATCGGGCGTAGTAGGAATCCAATCGGCCACAAAGGCACTATTGTCCCAAGCCT
>JAIXOS010000195.1 GCA_027486695.1 Chitinophagaceae bacterium
TAAAAAGTAACCGGTATGCCGGTAAGGGGCTGGTTTTGATTTGAGAACAACTGTATGTTTAGCTCCACATTTTTGGTGGTGGCAAAGCTAAAATTGGCCAAAGTTGGTTGGCTGGCCGTATCGGTTTTTTTGCATGCGCTAAAACCTAATATTAGTAGGGCAATGAGTGGAAAAAATATTTGTTTCATGCTTTTGTATTTTGCAGAATTAACAACGTAAGATAGTAAGTTATTCAGTACAAAATAAAGCAATAATTTTATACATTTTTTCACCTCTAGAGGTGAAAAAATAAAAAATAAATGAATAAAACAAATGGTTGATTCACCTCTAAGGGTGAGAGGCGAAAGTTTAATGTAGGTGAATGAAGTGTTTTAAATAAAAAAGCACCGAACTACTAATTGCAAAAAATAAAATTAAAATACTCATTTTGTTTGAGCGACCTTTCATTTGTTTATCCTTGACAGAATCAGTATGTCTTAGCTCCACCCGATCGTGCCAAAAAAAAGAGCCGCTAGCTTTTGATTTAATGAGAACAAAAAGAGCCCATTTCAATAAAAAAGAGATTACTAGTAAGGCAAGCGAAAGTTGAAAGGCTACAACAACCATGAAGTTTTTTTTGGGTTTTATGAATTTTTTAACTTGCTTATGCAAATGTAAGTATTACAACTATTTGCATAAGGAAAAAGTAATGGAAAATATTTTACTTTTCAATTAATACACTTTGTCCACGTATGAGTTGAAAGAAATTTACATGGCAATTTCTTTGCCAAAAGCAATTATTTCGCAATCTTTGGTTACATATATTTGCCAACTATATTTTACAAATAGTAACCGTTACAATCGTATTGCCACCATGTCAGCTAATTTAAGTGACCAAATCAACCAGTTTGCAACTTTGCTACAAACTTTTTCTGCCGACGCAACTCAAGCTGTTCACCTACGCGAACTCAAAAAAAATATCCATGCCGAGTTTAAAGAAATTAATGCAAAACTACCCGAAGAAAAACTAACCCAATGGAACGAGTTTCAGGAATTAATAACACAATTCAATACCATTAACCAACAATGGCAGTTGGAAAGTGAAAGTTTTGCCGTGGAAGCCAATCATCGAATTGATGCCTTTGAACAGTCCATTATTCAACGAATTACGCCCAAAGCCACTAAAGACGATTACACCGCTCTACGTGCCGAAGCAGATGTGGTTTACGAATTTATCAAACAACCACAATGGCCTTCTAAAGAAATCAGAACCGCTGCTTGGGATAAATTTAAACGGATCAAAGACCAATTTAGAGACCTAGAAAATAATTTTTACGCACAATTAAAAGAAGAACGGCAGCAAAAGGCCGATAAGTCAGCTGCTTTAACACCGCTGTTTTGTACCGTTTTGCAAACTTGTTTGCCGGAACTGCCCGTACAAAATACAATGCAATCTTTTACACAATTTCAGGAGTCACTTGCCCAATTAGGCATCATCTTAAACGATGAACAAGTGCTACCATCCGAGCAAGAAGCGCAGTCTACTAGCTTAAAAACGCAGTCAGATATTTTGCAACGCATTCGTCAAGTAGCATTTGTACAGCGAGATAGCTTTGTTTGGGAACATCGCCAACAAGTATTTAACCTCATCGATAGCGTAAAAGAAGCGTTGGACAAAGCATGGGAAATTCACAAAGTAGCATTACAACAAAAAAAAGAAGAACGCATTCAAAAAAAGAAGGAATGGGAAACCAAACAGCAGTCTTTTTTGCAAATGCTGGAGCAGCGGCTTGAAAAACAATGGGAATACAAACAAAAATTGGAAAGTTTTGGCATTAGCCAAAACGACTTTCTTGCCCGAATAGATACGCGCCAAAGTAGCCAAAAAGCCTATTTGGAGAAACTCTATGCCGACTTGGAAGAATTACAGGAGCAATACAACACCGCTTGGTCAGATAATTTTAAACAAAGAACCGAACTACGCATCGTTTCCAAAAAATCTAAAATAACAGAAGTAGAAAACGATATTGCAGCAGGCGAACAAAAAAGAGAAGACGCCAATAACCAACTGTTAGTGTTGCCTAATCGTGTTGAAGAAGTGGTAAAAACCATCACCGAAATCCAATCGAAAATAATAGAGGTGAAAGAAAAATTAAACTTACCTGCCTAAAATAGGTCTTGCTAACTACTTAACTAATTATTTTAATCCAACGAGTATGTCTTTTCAGGTTACTATCAATAACAACGAACAATATCCAATTATTACATTAACTGATGATGCCGCCAATTGTTATGCAGAAATTTATGCTTTCGGAGCTATTTTAAATAAATTTGGCATACAAAACGAAACCTTATCTATACAAGTAGTAGATGCATTCAATAGTGTACAAGAAGCTATCGACCAAATGGTGCCGGGTTTTAAAAGTTCATTTTTAAGCCCTTTTACCTGCCGCATGAACAAAGGCACCTACCAATACAACAATTCCACCTACACCATACAAAAATTTTATTTAGCCCCTCATGCCATACATGGTTTGGTATACGATAGTGTATACAGTGTGGTGCATACCCTCGCCAACGAACATAGCGCTAGTGTACAGTTACGTACCGAATACCGTGGCACCGATGCAGGATACCCTTTTTCCTATTTTGTGAACCATATTTGGAAATTGCAAGCCAACAACCAATTGTCGGTGTATACATTTGTTCAAAACGCCAATAAAGTACCCATTCCTTATGCACAAGGATGGCATCCTTATTTCACGTTTGGTCATTCCATCAACGATTGTACCCTTCAATTCGATAGTAACCAAATGTTGGTTTTCGATAATACCCTTTTGCCAACAGGCGAAATAATAACCGACACCCGCTTTCAACAAGCAACACAGCTTAAGGATACTTTTTTAGACAATTGTTTTCAACTTAGCAAAGGCAATCCAAGTTGTACCCTTAGCAATAATAAGGTACAATTGATCATTACCCCCGACGAAGCCTACCCGTTTTTGCAAGTGTATACGCCACCACATCGAAACAGTATTGCCATCGAAAATCTTAGCGGTGCACCGGATTGTTTTAACAACGAAATGGGTTTGTTACACATTCCTCCAAGTCAAATGGTTGAGTTTACAACTTCCTATCAATTAAAACCATTGTAATAAACGGTACCAAAAACGGCTACACGATAGCCTATTTATATATTATGAGCCAAGGGCTATTGCTACCTATTTAGCTATATGGGCGTTGGCACCGTTCAACTGAATAATCATGATTGGGCAGAAAGAAGTCCAAAGGAGGAGTTTTGTTCCTATCCCCAAAAAAGAAAGGCTGTTTCGGTTAAATTGAAACAGCCTTTCGTCAGTGTATGTATTTCTATTTTAAATAGTTGTTCTTCTTTATTGCTAGTTTAGGCAATAGCAATCATGCTAATTTCAACCCGAACATTTTTGGGCAATCCACTTACTGCTACCGTTTCTCTAGCAGGATAGTCGTTGGAAAAAAATGTGCCGTATACTTCGTTTACTTCCGCAAAAAAATCCATAGAAGTAATAAAAATGGTGGTTTTTACAACTCTTTCAAAACCCAAACCGGCCTCTGCTAAAATAGCCTGTAAATTGTGCATTACTTGCAGTGTTTCGCTAGCAATACTGTCGTTAATAATATTACCGCTAATTGGCTCAATGGCAATTTGCCCACTGATAAATAACCAATCCCCAGCACGCACTGCTTGGTTGTAGGGGCCAATAGGGGCAGGAGCATGCAGCGTTTTAATGATGCTTTTTTTCATGGATGTGTATTGCTATGAGCTAAGACTAAGGTTTTTTAAAGCAACGAGGGCAAATAAAAGTATTTTAGCCAAGCAAAAAAATTGTTTTTGTAAAATTCAAATTAAATAATTTTCTTTATTTTGCACCGGCATTTATAGGTAAAACCCTTTGCTAGTAAGCAAATACGCTATTTTTGACATGGGCATATGCAACAATTAAAGATGTTTGAAAATCGCTTTTTTTTGTACAATGTAAAATTTCTTGGAACTGAGCATCACTTAAAGTATAAACATGGCAATAATTGTTAACATAGATACAGCACAAGAACACGCTAGTGTATGTATTAGCCATGATACAGAAGTACTTGCACAACTCAGTAACGATGTTCCCAAAAATCATGCAGCCTTTGTGCAGCAAGCAGTTGAGCAATTGCTGCACAAAACGCATTACACATTTGAACAAATAGATGCTTTTGCTGTTATCAATGGTCCAGGTAGTTATACGGGTTTGCGTGTAGGTTTGGCTTCGGCTAAAGGATTTTGTTACGCACTAAACAAGCCTTTAATTTTATTAAATACGCTTGAGGTAATGGCGCAGGCGGCAATAGCCAATATGGACAAGTGTGAAAATTATTTGTATTGCCCTATGATTGATGCACGACGAATGGAAGTGTTTTATGGTTTGTACACACACAACTTAACCCAATTGATGGCTCCGGAGGCTGCAATTGTATCCGAAACCTTCCTAAGCACATTTTTTGCAGAGCAAAAAATTGTTTTTGTAGGTTCAGGAGCCAACAAATGGCAGCAAATATGTAATAACAACAATGCTGTTTTTGCACAATTCACACACAGCTTTCATCATATAACTCAATTAACGTATGAAAAATATTTGCAAAAAGACTTTGGTGATGTGGCTTACAGCCAACCTTTTTATGTAAAAGAAGCTTTTGTAGTGGCACAAAATTAAAATAATGCAAAAATTATCCACAAATAAAAATTGAATATCAAAATTCAAATATTTCTTTTTACCTTTAATCGTTGATTTTTTTTCATAACCCCCAATTTAAATCACATGTCAGCAGCACAAAATTCCATTACCTTGACTAATGGAGAAACAACAGTAAAAGTAGATTATCTACAAAGTAAAAAAGCAGCGTTAATTTTACGCGCTATCAACCACAAATTGCGTCAGCAAATGATCAAAATGTTGCATGATGCAAAACAAATGACTGTAACAGAAGTATACGTGAAATTGCGTATTGAACAGTCTGTGGCTTCACAGCATTTGGCTATTCTACGTCGTAGCGGTATTGTACTTACCAAAAGAGATGGTAAATTTATCCACTACTCTGTAAACTATGCACGTATTGCAGAAATTACTGAGTTTGTTAAAGCTCTTTTAGACTAATTACCACTTAGTATTAGCCGTTGATAGAACATAGCTGGTTAGTTGTACGTACTTTTGCCGTAAAATTAACCAGCATGTTCATTCAACAAATGTATACCGGCTGCATCAGCGAAGCGGCATATTACATCGATAATAATGGTGAGGCCGCTATTATAGACCCCCTTAGAGATATTGGCGCTTATCTGCAATTAGCCGAAGAGCGAAATGCAACAATCAAATACATTTTCGAAACGCATTTGCATGCTGATTTTGTAAGCGGTCATTTAGATCTTGCGGCTGCTACCGGGGCAACCATCATTTTTGGTCCCGACACCCCTACAACTTATCCCGTACATCTAGCTACAGACGGTGAATCCTTTCCATTAGGTCAATTAACTATACAAGCCTTACATACACCCGGACATACACTAGAAAGCACTTGCTTCTTATTGTACAACGAATTGGGCAATCCGCAAGCAATTTTTACCGGCGATACCCTTTTTGTTGGCGATGTTGGCAGGCCCGATTTAGCCCAAAATACCAATGGAACCACGGCTGTAGAGTTGGCTACTTTGCTGTATAACAGTTTGCAACATAAAATACTGCCTTTGCCCGACCACGTAATCGTATATCCGGCACATGGTGCAGGAAGTAGTTGTGGCAAACAAATTGGTAGCGAAGCCTATAGCACTATTGGTAATGAAAAAGCAACCAACTATGCATTACAGCAAACGTCCGAAACGGCATTTGTAGCTGCTGTTACCGAGGGTTTGCCTGAACCACCAAAATATTTTGCCATTAATGCCCAAATCAATCAGCAAGGTTACAATAGTATGTCGGCCATTTTGCCTATTGCTTTGCAAGCACTATCACTTGAAGATTTTAAAATACGAAAACAAGACGAAAATGTAGTGGTGCTTGATACCCGACCTGCAACCGAGTTTACACAAGGTTTTATACCTGCATCAATCTTCATTGGCTTAGAAGGTAGGTTTGCAGAATGGGCCGGAAATATTCTCCCTTTTGATAAATCCATTCTTTTAGTGGCACCTATCGGTAAAGAAAAAGAGGCCGTAACCCGCTTGGCTAGAGTAGGGTTAGATAAAGTGATAGGTTATTTGGAAGGTGGATTTGAAACATGGCAAAATGGCGGTGAATCTATCGACTTAATTATTGATATTGAGGCAGATGAGTTGGCAATGGATTTGCCTTTTGATGATAATTTAGTGGTAGTAGACGTGCGCAAAGAAACGGAGTTTGCTGTAGGACATGTAAAAGATGCTATCAACATACCCTTAACCGAATTGACGGATGTAGGTAACATGGCAGATATTGATGATCATCAAAACATCTATCTACATTGTGGCGGTGGCTATAGAAGTGTTATTGCTACCTCTTTATTAAAACAACAAGGTTTTCATAATGTACGCAATATCCTTGGCGGATGGACGGCTATTAAGGAGTTGGAAACAAAAATACCGTTAGCAACCATAAAATAATGAATGTATGTGAAGGCATTTATTAATGAAGTAACGATAATATAATGACCTTTAATACTGTTTTTGTTTTACTACCCCGTTGCAAACCCCTACCTTTGCAGCCTTAAAATGGGTATTATTTGGCAGTAAAATGCTGTAAGCCTTATTGGGCTTGGCTTTTAGCTTCCGCTTACCCCGCAAAGCATAATCAAATGGATATACGCAACATCGCAATTATTGCCCACGTAGACCACGGAAAAACTACGTTAGTGGACAAAATTTTGCACCAAACCAATGTTTTTCGTGCAAATCAGGAAACCGGCGAATTAATTATGGACAGCAACGATTTGGAAAAAGAACGTGGTATTACCATCTTTTCCAAAAATGCATCTGTACAATACAAAGGTGTAAAAATAAATGTAATTGATACTCCGGGCCACAGCGACTTTGGTGGAGAAGTAGAACGGGTATTGAAAATGGCCGATGGTGTTATTTTGTTGGTTGATGCTTTTGAAGGGCCTATGCCGCAAACACGTTTTGTATTGCAAAAAGCTTTACAACTCAATTTAAAACCTATCGTTGTAATTAATAAAGTAGATAAGCCTAACTGTCGTCCTGACGAAGTGCACGATGCTGTTTTTGAATTGTTTTTCAATTTAGATGCATCAGAAGAACAATTGGATTTCCCAACTTTTTATGGTAGCGGAAAAAATGGTTGGTTCAATAGCAAAAACGAACAATGTGCGGATATTACGCCTTTGATAGACGGTATCTTGCAATATGTACCTACGCCTAAAGTAGAAGAGGGTACTTTGCAATTGCAAATTACTTCGCTTGATTATTCTACCTTTTTAGGTCGTATTGCGGTGGGTCGTGTAAATCGTGGCAGCATCAAAGAAGGGCAACCTTTTAGCTTGGTTCGTGCCGATGGTCGCATCCAAAAAGGCCGTGTAAAAGAATTGTATGTATTTGAAGCACTAGGTAAAAGAAAAGTACCCGAAGTGTTGGCTGGCGATATTTGTGCTGTGGTGGGCTTGGAAGATTTTACCATTGGTGATACAATTGCCGATTTAGACAATCCGGAAGCTTTGCCAATTATTAGTGTAGATGAACCTACTATGAGTATGATGTTTAGCATCAATAACTCTCCTTTCTTTGGTAAAGATGGCAAATTTGTTACCTCGCGCCACTTGCGTGACCGCTTAATGAAGGAAACTGAAAAAAATCTGGCTTTGCGGGTAGAAGATACCGACAGTGCCGATAGCTTTTTAGTGTATGGTAGAGGTATTCTGCATTTGGGCGTTTTGGTAGAAACCATGCGTAGAGAGGGTTACGAGCTGACAGTGGGTAATCCGCAGGTATTGGTAAAAATGGTAGATGGTAAAAAACACGAACCATTTGAAAATTTGGTGGTGGATGTACCTAGCGATTATAGCGGTAAAGTAATTGATTTGGTTACGCAGCGCAAGGGCGAAATGCTAATCATGGAAAGTAAAGGCGAAATGCAACATTTGGAATTTGAAATTCCTTCTAGGGGTTTAATTGGTTTGCGTTCGCAAATGCTGACCAATACCGCCGGTGAGGCTGTAATGGCACACCGCCTTATTGATTACAAACCTTGGAAAGGATCTATACCAGGTAGAAGCAATGGTGTATTGATATCTAAAATTACTGAAAAAACTACGGGTTATTCAATTGATAAATTACAAGATAGAGGTAAGTTTTTTGTTGATCCGGGAGAAGATGTATATGCCGGACAAATTATTGCCGAGCACATTAAACCAGGAGATTTGGTAGTAAATGCAACGGAAGGAAAAAAACTAACCAACCACCGTGCAAGCGGTAGTGATGATGCTACCCGTATTGCGCCCAAAACCTTGCTTACTCTAGAAGAATGTATGGAATACATACAGCAAGACGAATGTATTGAGGTAACGCCTAAGTTCATCCGTATGCGTAAGGTATTGTTAGATGAAAATGAGCGCAACAAAGCATCTAAAAGCATGAAAGCAGAAGCTTAATTAGATAATAAATTGGTTGACTACGAAATCCGTTCTTGCAGCTTAAATGAAGTTATGTAAGAACGGATTTTTAGTTAATAAGAGAAAGGTGCCAAGTGGAAGATGCTCAATAGTAGTATTGGCCTTGAATGGTGCCAACGCCCTAAAAGCTTGCTAGTAGTACCGGCTTCGGGCTCATACATACAAAAAGGCTACCGTGTAGCCTGTCAAAAAATGCGTCTAGCGGTGCGGTTTACATTGTTTTTTTGATTTATTTTGTTGCACCTAAAAAACGAATATATGTCAGCAGAACAGCATCATCCAGAAAATAATGGCAGTAAATTTACCGTTCCGGCAATTTTAGCCTTTGCCTTGGTATTCAGTCTATTTGTGTTAATGGCACAGTGTCATGGACCTTTTCATCCCGAAAAAGTAACCGTAAAAGAGCCTACTCCTTCGTATCATTAATAATGCAATGCGCATGCTGTTAGTGTATGCTGGATAAAAGCGTGTA
>JAIXOS010000081.1 GCA_027486695.1 Chitinophagaceae bacterium
ATAACTGCTGCTATTCGTAACCATACACTAGCCGAAGGAGATAAATTGCCCTCCGTGAACGAAATAAGTGCCTCGCTAGGCATTGCCCGCGATACTGTTTTTAAAGCCTACTTGGAATTAAAAAAACAAGGTACTGTAGAATCCACTCGTGCCAAAGGCTACCATGTAGCTAGTGCACGGGGCAAAATATTTTTGTTTCTCGATGCTTATAGCACATATAAAGATATTTTATACAATGCATTTGTAGAATCCATTGGTACACAATACACGGTGGATCTAGCTTTTCATCACTACAACGAGGATGTTTTTGAAACCGTAATTGCACATAGCTTGGGTAAGTACAACTATTATGTTGTAATGAACATCAATAATTATGCACTTCATCCCGCATTGCATACGATACAAAAAGACAAATTGCTGCTACTCGATTGGGGTAATTTTGAAAAAAACGGCTTTGCATACGTCAATCAAAATTTTGGCGAAGAACCCTACAAATGCCTTTTGGAGGCCAAACCTTTGTTCCAAAAATATACACATTTGATATATGTAAACAACCGTCTTTCGCAGCATCCGTCCGATACAAAAGAATGGTTTAGCCGCTTTTGCGCGGAAGAAAACTATGTATTTTCCATTGTTCCTACTATTTTGGAAAACGAGGTAGTAAAGGGCAAGGTATTTTTTCTAGTACATCATTTAGATGTGGTACAACTCATTAAAATAGCTACAGCCAAAAACTTGACACCCGGCAAAGACATTGGCATTTTTTGCTACAACGATTCCCCAATGTTCGAGGTCATCAATAAGGGCATCACCGTTATCTCTACCAATTTTGCCCTGATGGGTCAATTGGCAGCCAACTTTATCCTTCACAAACAACCTATACAAACAACAGTACCTACTTCATTAATCAAACGTGGAACACTATGAGTATGCTTCAAACTAAATTTTATCATTATGAGCACGGAATTATTCCTCAATCAGCCTGTCAACAGGTTGAGAGGTCAGTTACCCAAAGTGGGCATCAGACCCACAATCGACGGTCGTTTAGGCGGCGTTAGAGAGTCGTTAGAAGAACAAACCATGAATATGGCCAAGAATGTGGTGGCGTTAATTACGCAACATTTGCGCCATGCCGATGGTTCGGCAGTAGAATGTGTGATTGCCGATAGTTGCATTGGCGGTGTGGCTGAAGCAGCCCAAACTGCCGAAAAATTTCAAAAAGAAGGGGTTGGCGTTTCGCTTACCGTTACTCCTTGTTGGTGTTATGGCAGCGAAACGATTGACATGGACCCACACTTACCCAAAGCTATTTGGGGTTTTAATGGCACCGAACGTCCGGGTGCCGTGTACTTGGCCGCTGCACTTGCCGGACACACGCAAAAAGGTTTACCTGCCTTTGGTATTTATGGACACGATGTACAAGAAGCCGGCGACCCCAACATTCCTGCCGACGTTGCTGAAAAAATTCTCCGTTTTGTTAAAGCCGGTTTAGCTGT
Organism: Chitinophagaceae bacterium; assembly: GCA_027486695.1. GTDB lineage: Bacteria > Bacteroidota > Bacteroidia > Chitinophagales > Chitinophagaceae > Parasediminibacterium. Next base: position 1,497 of record JAIXOS010000081.1, read on the forward strand.
GGCTACCATGAAGGGAAAATCGTATTTATCCATAGGTGCCGTTTCCATGGGCATTGCAGGTTCTATTGTAGATGCCAATTTCTTTCAAGATTATTTGGGTATGCGCAACGAATATGTAGACATGAGCGAATTGATTCGCCGCATGGAAAGAGGTATTTACGATCAGGCTGAATTTGAAAAAGCGTTGGCTTGGACAAAAGCTAACTGCAAAGAGGGAACTGATACCAATACGCCCGGAGAACAAATGTCGCGAGAACAAAAGGACAAAAATTGGGAAACCGTGGTTAAAATGACCATTATTACCCGCGATTTAATGATTGGCAATCCCCAACTAAAAGAACTTGGCTTTGGCGAAGAAGCTTTGGGTCATAATGCCATCATCAGTGGATTTCAGGGACAGCGTCATTGGACCGACCACTTACCGAATGGTGATTTTTTAGAAGCCATTTTAAACTCATCCTTCGATTGGAATGGTATTAGGCAAGCATTTATGGTAGCCACTGAAAACGATGCTTTGAATGGTGCTACCATGCTGTTTGGTCATTTACTCACCAATACAGCTCAAATATTTGCCGATGTTCGTACTTATTGGAGCCCTGATGCACTAGAAAAAGTGGCCGGCAGAAAGCTCGACGGCCTTGCCGCAAATGGATTATTGCACTTAATTAACTCTGGGTCGGCAACACTAGACGGTACCGGGCAACAATCCATCAACGGTGCTCCGGCTATGAAACCCTATTACGACATACTACCTAACGAAGCAAAAGCCTGTTTAGATGCCACCACTTGGTATCCCGCAATAACAGAATATTTTAGAGGAGGTGGCTTTTCGTCAGAATATTTATCGAAAGGCGGTATGCCAATGACTATGGCTCGCTTGAACTTGGTAAAAGGACAGGGCCCGGTTTTGCAATTGGCAGAAGGTTACAGTGTAGATATTGCTGCCGATGTGCACGAAAAAATAAACAAACGCACCAACGAAACATGGCCAACCACTTGGTTTGTTCCCAACTTAACCGGCAAAGGGGCGTTTAGAGATATTTATTCGGTAATGGCCAATTGGGGGGCCAATCATGGTGCTATCAGTTACGGACATATTGGTGCCGATTTAATTACCCTTGCATCCATGCTTCGTATTCCGGTTTGTATGCACAATGTAGCCGACGAAAAAATATTTCGCCCTAGCGCTTGGTCGGCATTTGGACAAGATACCGAGGGCGCCGATTTTAGAGCTTGTGCCAATTATGGCGCATTATACAATTAAGCATTAATGACCATTTTATGAGCAAATCATCGCAATCATTGGTAAAAGCCAATGGCATTAACTATACCGTTCCTTTTATCCTTATTACAAGTTTGTTTTTTCTTTGGGGCTTTGCCCATGCACTGTTAGATGTACTGAATAAACACTTTCAAAATGTACTAGGCGTTAGCCGTTCGGAATCGGGATTGGTACAAGCAGCCGTATATGGAGGATATTTTGTAGCTGCCATTCCTGCCGGTTTATTTATGAAAAAGTATGGTTTTAAAAAAGGCATTCTTCTGGGATTAGCGTTTGTTGTAGCCGGCTCGTTATTGTTTGTTCCGGCTACTAAAATTCAAACATTTTGGGCTTTTTTAATTCCCTTATTCATTTTAGCATGTGGATTGGCAGCGTTAGAAACCGCCGCTAATCCATATGCTACCGTACTAGGACCCAAAGAAAGTGCTGAAAGGCGCATCAATTTATCGCAATCTTTCAATGCAATTGGATGGATTGTTGGCCCTTTGGTGGGGTCGCTCATTATTTTATCTGCCACGAAAGAAAGTGGCAATCAATTTAGTGCGTTGGCCATTCCTTATTTGGGCTTAGCGGCATTTGTATTGATGGTGGGTGTTTTTTTCTTCAAAACAACTTTGCCGGAAGTAAAAGAAACCGACGAACACGGTATAGCAAACCATGTGGATTTGGCTACTACCGTACAAATACCCTTATTCCAAAACCGGCATTTTGTATTAGCCATTGTAACACAATTTTTTTATGTAGCCTCGCAAACGGGCGTAAATAGTTTTTTTATCAATTATGTAACCGAGGCCATTCCCTCTATTTCAGATATGCAAGCGGGGTATATTTTGGCATTTGGTGGCATGGGAATGTTTTTTATTGGTCGCTTATCGGGTAGTTATGTAATGGCCAAATTGCCTCCCAATAAGCTACTAACCTATTATGCCCTTGCAAGCATTGTATTAATGGCTTTGGTAGTTGCCAATCTTGGTTGGCTATCGGTAATTGCCTTGTTTTCATCCTATTTTTTTATGTCCATTATGTTTCCTACCATTTTCGCTTTGGGCATCAAAAATTTGGGGGCCAACACCAAAAGAGCCGCCTCGTTTATCGTAATGTCAATAGTAGGAGGTGCTGTGTGCCCCATGTTTATGGGATACATAGCCGACAAATTCAACATGCAAATTGGCTTTTTAATTCCCCTAGTGGGTTTTGTGGTCATTGCTTTTTATGGAATGAATGGTTATAAAATAATTAAAAAATAAAATATCATGGAAGATTACAGACGTATTTATTGGCCTGCCATCAATTTGATTGGCGTAGGAGCCATACAAGGAGTTGTTACTGAATTGCAAAACTTACAATTAAACAATGTATTGGTTGTAACCGACAAAGTATTAAGGGCAATGGGTGTAACTCAAAAAGTAACCGATTTGCTAGCAGCTGCGGGTATTGCTTTTAACATTTATGACGATGTAAAACCCAACCCAACGGTTGCCAATGTAAACAACGGATTGGCAGTGTACCAAGCACAGGGTTGCAAAGGCATTGTATCTATAGGTGGGGGTTCACCACAAGATGCCGCCAAAGCAATTGGCTTATTACAAACCAATGGTGGCAATATTGTGGATTATGAAGGCATTGGCAAATCGATAAACAAATCGGTACCAATTGTTGCCATCAATACCACTGCGGGTACAGCATCGGAAGTAACCATCAATTATGTAATTACCGATGAAGTAAGGAAAATTAAGATGGTGATGGTAGATCCCAACTGCTTGGCTTCTGTATCGGTTAACGATCCGGAACTGATGCTTGGCAAACCCGCAGGCTTAACCGCCGCTACAGGTATGGATGCTTTAACCCATGCATTGGAAGCCTTTATTACCAAAGGGGCTTTCCGACTATCGGACACATTGGCTTTGGAAGCCATTAAATTGATTGGCGAATCGTTGGCCGACGCAGTTGCCGATGGCAGCAATTTAACCGCCCGAACCAAAATGGCATGGGCTTCGTATATAGCAGGCTTGGCTTTTTCTAATTGCGGATTGGGTATTGTTCATTCTATGGCGCACCAATTAGGATCGGAGTACGACCTGCCGCACGGTGTAGCAAATGCTTTATTGTTGCCTTATGTTGCTAGTTTTAACCTATCGGCTTGTCCTGAAAAATTTGCTCAAATTGCTTCGGCCTTGGGTAAAAATACCATTGGACTCAATACTGCCGATGCTGCGCAATTAGCCATTGATGCGCTACGCGAAATGGCTAAAGCCCTACAAATACCCACCTTAAAAGACACTCGCTTTCAACTAAGCGATATCGACAAGTTGGCAGAACAAGCCATACGCGACGTATGTACCGGTGGCACCCCACGTACCGTAACCGTGGACGACATTAAACAAATTTTCATCAATGCCTATCAAGGTTAAATTTTCATTTTATGAACCATCATTTTGCAATTATAGAACCACTGTATCAAGAATTATCCGAAATAGCCGGCTACTTATGGGAACGGGGTTGGGCCGAACTCAATGCCGGCAATATTTCTATTCGTTTAGCCAACGTTTCGGAACACACTTTTCAGGATTTGGCTATTTCTGAAACCTTTAGTTTGCCTGCACCCATTCCGGCTTTGGCCAATGAGTTTGTTTTAATTACCGGTACCGGAAGAAGGATGCGACAAATTGCCAAACAACCGAAAGAACATACCATGATTGTAAGTGTACATAGTAATGCCACTACTTACCACATTTACTATACTTCATTTGGACAACAAATAAAACCAACTTCGGAGTTGCCAACGCATTTAGCTTGCCATGGGGTTCTCAAAACCAACAAACCCAATTACAATACCATCTTACATACGCATCCATCCGATTTAATTAGTTTTTCGCACCACCCCGACATGAATAATGAGGAACTGATTAACAAAACGCTATGGAAAATGCACCCCGAAACCGTGGTATTTGCACCAACAGGTATGGGCTTTATTCCCTATCAAATTCCGGGAAACACCGTTATTGCCAATGCAACAATTGCCAAACTAGCTACTAAAAACACCATTTTGTGGCAAAAGCACGGTGCTTTTGCAGTAGGCACCTCTATTACACAAGCATTTGATGTAATTGATGTACTCAATAAATCGGCAGCCATGTATTTACAATGTAAAGCTGCTGGTTTTGAACCCACCGGTTTAACCGAAGCCGAAATGAGCGAATTGATGGAGGTGTACAAAGATTTTGGTAAATAGCAATTACCAAGTGTACCCCAACTAAGAACGTAAACCGAAAAAATACCTGTTATGAAAACCAGTTACTTAGCTATCGATTTAGGCGCCACAAGCGGACGTGCCATTATAGGTACGCTAGATGGAATGCAATTAACCACTGTAGAAATAAATCGCTTTAGCAACGAGTTTGTACCCCAACACAAACACTTGTTTTGGAATATTTATAAACTTTTCGAAGAAATATTGAAAAGTCTACAAATAGCACAGCAACAAGGATATACCATTTCCTCAATTGGCATTGATACTTGGGGAGTTGACTTTGCTTTGCTCGATAGCGACGGTTACTTAAGTGGTTTGCCTTTTGCTTATCGCGATTCCCTTACCAACGGTATTGTTCCCATTTTTGAACAAGAGGTTATGACTTGTGCCGATTTGTACGAAAAAACGGGCATTCAAATTATGCAACTGAACAGTATTTTTCAGCTGTACGCACAGCATCAGGCACATCTATCGTCGTTGCACCATGCGCAATGTTTGCTTTTTACCCCCGATGTGCTAGCTTATTTATTGACCGATAACATATCGGTGGAGTATACCATTGCCTCTACTTCGGGGTTACTCAATGCCAAAGACCGCCATTGGGATTTCGACATCATTCACCGTATGCAATTGCCATCGCAACTGTTTCCTGAAATTATTGCCCCTGCAAGCATCAGAGGGTATTTGTCCGATGAATTGTGTCGCCGTTTAAACATTCCTTCCATACCCGTAATAGCCGTTGCTTCGCACGATACGGCATCGGCGGTGGCAGCTATTCCGGCAACAGGACATGAATGGGCTTTTTTAAGTATGGGTACTTGGTCGCTGATGGGCATTGAAACGGCGCAGCCCATTATCAACCCACAAGCCTTTTCCGATGCATTTACCAACGAGGGGGGAATTGACAATACTATCCGTTTTTTAAAAAATCTTACCGGATTTTGGCTGTTGGAACAATGCATTACAGAATGGAAAAAACTAGGACTGGAAGTTGATTATCGGGTGATAGATGAACAAGCTGCCGCAGCACCACCGTTTGCAAGGTTTATAGACACCAACGATGCATTGTTCACGCAATCAGGCAACATGTTGCACCTAATGAATACCTATTTTGATCGTACACAACAAAGTGTACCGGCTACTTTTGGGGAATGGGCACGTTGTATTTTTGAAAGTTTAGCCATGAAGTATCGCACCAC
>JAIXOS010000064.1 GCA_027486695.1 Chitinophagaceae bacterium
ATGAAACATTATTTTAACAATGGGGTGTCGGCCTACATGTATTGGAATATGGTTTTAAACGAAACCGGCAAAAGCCAATGGGGTTGGAAACAAAATGCCCAAGTGGTGGTGAATAGTAAAACGAAAGCAGTATTGTTTACGCCGGAATACTACTTGTTTAAGCATTTTAGTCATTACATATCGGCGGGTTCTGTAAAACTTGCAACCAAAGGCACGTTTACCGATGTATTGGCTTTTGAAACACCCTCCCATCAAAAGGTGTTGGTAATGGCCAATACCTCACCGTTAAGCAAACAAGTGGTCATCAAAATCAACAAACAGAAGCTGCAAGTGAACTTGCAGGCCAATTCATTTAACACAATCATTCTTTAACTATGTTTATTAATAGAATAATCAATGCCGTTAAACAGTATTTGTTTTTGTTTATGTGTTGTTGTTTGCTACAAATTGGGGTAAAAGCACAAGAGCAAAAACTATGGTACCAACAGCCGGCAAAAGATTTTATTGAGGCTTTACCAATTGGTAATGGCTTAATTGGAGCTATGGTGTATGGCCGTGTAGGGGAAGAATTATTGCAACTAAACGAAAGTACGCTGTGGACAGGTGGACCTGTAAACAACAATCCCAATCCACAAGCGCCCAACTTCTTGGCCGATTTGCGGAAGGCCATATTTGCCAATAACTACAAACTTGCAGATAGTTTATCGCGAAAAATGCAAGGTGTGTATAGTCAATCGTATGCGCCTTTGGGCGATTTACTGATCAAGCAAACAAACATTTCTAATAAGTTTACCAATTACCAAAGAAGCTTGAATATTGCTTCAGGAATTACCAATACCACATTTTCGGTTGATGGTGTAACCTACAAAAGGGAAGTGTTTGCCTCTTATGCGCACAATGTATTGTTCATCAAGTTGACCGCTAGTGAAAAAGGCAAACTCAATTTGGCCCTTCAAACCAAATGCCAGCTACAATACCAAGTACAAATTGCCAATAACGAATTATTGATGAATGGTAAAGCTCCGGCAAAGGCTGAACCGGTGTATGTTAATGCCAGAAAAGCAATAGTGTATGATGATAGTGCCAACTGTGCAGGCATGCGCTTTCAATTGAGAGCGGCTGTAGTGCAGAATGATGGACAACTCGTTGCTGCCAATCAGCAATTGCAAATAACCAATGCAACCGAAGTAATAGTAGCGGTAGCTATGGCTACAAGTTTTAATGGATTTGATAAGTGCCCTGTAAACGAAGGTAAAAATGAAAAAGCACTTACACAAGCTGCAATTGCTAGCATAAAAGGCATTCCATATGCCACTTTGGTGCAGCAACATACCAATGCTTTTGGCAAGTTGTTCCATCGCGTAAAGCTGCAATTGCCTACCAATTCCCAAGCCGAATTGCTACCTACCGATGAACGTTTGAAACAGTATGCTAAAGGTGCTGTAGACAATGGATTAGAGGCATTATTTTTTCAATTTGGACGTTATTTATTAATAGCTAGTTCACGTAAGGGTGGGGCACCGGCCAATTTGCAGGGTATTTGGAACAAAGATGTTCGTCCTGCTTGGAGTAGTAATTACACCACCAATATCAATGTAGAAATGAACTATTGGCCATCCGAAATAACCAATTTGTCCGAAACCAATGAGCCGCTAATCGATTTAATTCAATCATTATCTGTCACTGGAAAATCGATTGCCAAAAACTATTATCGGGCTAATGGATGGGTGGTACATCACAACTCCGATATTTGGGCGCTAGCCAATCCGGTAGGAAACTTGGGTGGCGGTAGCCCCAATTGGGCTAGTTGGATGATGGGCGGAGGTTGGCTGTGTCAGCACGTTTGGGATAAATACACTTTTAGTGGTAATACGGCTTTTCTTAAAAATAAGGCTTATCCTTTAATGAAAGGGGCGGCGCAGTTTTATCTCGATTGGTTGGTGAGCGATGGAAAAGATCATTTGGTTACAGCGCCTTCTACGTCTCCGGAAAACCATTACAAGGCACCAAGCGGTCAGTGGGTATCGCTTACTTATGGTTCTACTATGGATTTGTCCATTATTAGAGATGTATTTACCAACGTGATAGAAGCATCTACCATTTTGGGTATTGATAAAGGATTTAGAGATTCTCTGATTGCTAAAAAAGCAGCTATTTTACCCTTGCAAATTGGTAAAAAAGGCGGCCTGCAAGAGTGGGCATTGGATTTGCCGGAGGCGGAGCCCCAACACAGGCATGTATCGCACCTATTTGCTTTACATCCTGGCAGGGAAATATCGCCATTTAGTAAGGATAGTGCCTTTTTTTATGCTGCGAAAAAAACGCTTGAAATGCGTGGCGATGGTGGTACGGGTTGGTCGCGCGCTTGGAAAATAAATTTTTGGGCTCGCTTACTTGAAGGCAATCATGCGTACAAATTGTTGCGTAACCAATTGGAATTTACCAACGAAACCCGTTTTACCGATATTGGGGGCACTTATCCTAATTTGTTTGATGCATGTCCGCCTTTTCAAATCGACGGCAATTTTGGTGCTACGGCGGGTATCGCAGAAATGCTATTGCAAAGCCATTTACAACAAATACATTTATTGCCGGCTTTACCGGAAGTTTGGAACACCGGTAGTGTTAGCGGGTTAATGGCAAGGGGCGGATTTGAAGTGGCAATACAATGGAAAAATGGTCAACTCACAGGTGCCACAATTAAAAGCAAAAAAGGGGGAAGTGCAGTAGTTAGGTACCTAAACAACACTTGCAAAATGGTTACCAAACCAGGGCAAATCATTCGGTTGAATCACTTATTAAAACCTATCGGCAACGCAACTTCTTTTTAAAGAACCTTCTAAAGTAAACACATCATGAAAATACAATACAAAATAGCTTGGATTCTGTGGCTTGTAATTGCTTCAATAGGCTATGTTACCGCGCAGGATAATTCCAAATCGGTAGTACAAACTATTGCCGATAAAATGGATTGGTATGCAGTTAAAAAAACGGGTGGACTTGTTTTTACCCACTTTGATAAAAACGTATACACAAGTAGCGAAAATGTATGGTTTACCACCTACGTGTTGAAAAAAACAGTGGTAGCAGCGGAGTACAATACTTTCTCAGTGGCACTCATTAGAAACGACGACCGAAAGGTATTTGCCGAAGACCAATTTGTACTGCAAGGAGAAATTGGATTGGGTAATATTTATATTCCCGATTCCATTCCGCCGGGTGCTTATTCCTTTGCTGTGTATACCAACCGATTGGTAAATGGTGTGCCGGAAGATGTATTTATACAGCCAATTACTATCAAACCTTTGAGTGACCCCGATTTAAAAATTGATATCAAAATCATCGATTCTACCAAAGTACATCCCGATTCGGTTAAAGCATTGGTGAAAGTATTTACCAAAGATTTAAAAGTGGTCAAAAATGCCGTTGTTAGCTACACCTTGGGTAGTACTTTGGGCAATACGTTTAACGGTAAGTTAAAAACCAATGAGAATGGGGAAGTTACCATTACGGTGCCTAAAAGTAAAATTACCATTGATAAAAAAATGCTACACGTGGCTGTGATTAATGGTAAAGAATACAAAATGAACTACGTGCGCATGCCTTTGCATCAAGAAAAACCGTTGGTCAATTTTTTCCCGGAGGGAGGTTATTTAATAGATGAAGTACCTGCGGTAGTAGGTATAGAAACCAAAGATGAAAATGGTAACCCAATGGCTGCTAAAGGAGTACTTTATGAAAACAATATTCAACTTGCCGAATTTGAAACCAACAACGATGGATTGGGCAAATTTTCGGTGCGTCCGTCGGCGGCTAATACCTATACGGTAAAATTGCAAACTGCCGAAGAGGTGGTTTACTCCTTGCCAACAATTTTAAACGAGGGCGTTACGCTCTCTCTTAAAAAGGCCGTTGTAAACGATACCTTACCCCTGATTGTAAAAACCAATCAAATAGGCAAAACGGTGACCGTTTTATTGCACAATTACAACAATATTTATGCAAATGTGCAATTGGTATTGAAAAAGAAAAACAGCCTGATTGAACTCCCTTTAACCAATATCCCAAAAGGAATAGCTACCGTAACCATTTTGGATAGTGTAGGCAAGCCTTGGGCCGAGCGCCTATTTTTTGCGCACTTTAACAAGCGCGTAAATGTGCAAATTCTGGTGCCTAAGGAAAAAATTCAACCCCGCGAAAAAATTTCGGTGAACATCAAAATCACCAACGAAAAGGGATTGCCCGAAAAATCATACGTTTCCTTAGCTTGTGTGCAAGACCTCAAAACAGAAGCTAAAAAATCGCTAGACATTGAAAGCTATTTTTACCTCAATAGCCAAATTGGCAAAATGCCTTTAAAGCAAATGCCGATGGTACACCATGCTAACGACAATAGCTTTCTTGAAACCGTTTTACTGATCAAGGGATGGCGTAAATATACTTGGCAGGAAATGCTGCAAGCCAAAGCTGCGGACACGGCAATCAAACTTAGTTCCCTAATGTACACCGGACTAATTAAACAACTTGCCAAACCGGTTACAAGTGCCTACGAAATGTATGTATTGCGCGAAAAGGATATTGCCAACCTCGTTTCCGATAAGTCAGGGCTGTTTCAAATACCGCCTAGCTTACTCATTACCAATCATAGCAAAAAAGTATTGTTGAATGTGAAAGAAAAGAGGGATGAACAATTTTCCTTTGTATTCAATTCGCCCTATGCGTCGGTTACCGATAAGTTGCGCATGAAATTGCCTTTGGGCGAAAACGATTTTTCTATCGTTAAATCCAAAAAAGAAGAACTTACTTCTTCACTCAATCCAAACATTCAGGTTTTGCAGGAGGTAATTGTATCTACTACCAAACGTTGTACCACCCCTTCGCTTCGTAATGCTTGTGGCGATTTTGTGTGCAAATTTGGTATCATTAACTGTCCTAACCACACTTTTTGCAGCGGACCTGCACGCAACGGGATGCCTTTAGGAAATGGTCAAGTATACCATTGCCATGCCGAAGAAGCATCGAGCCAAAACACCGTATCAGTAAAAGGTATTTACCTAAACAAAACTTTTTACAGCGTAGATTATGAAGTAGATGGTAAAGACGATTTTGCTTACCTCACTACCATTTATTGGAATCACGGCTTAATTACCGACGACAAAGGGGAGGCGCAAGTTATATTTCCGGCAAGCGATTTGGTGGGCCGCTTTCGCTTTGTAGTGAATGGCATTACCCGTACCGACAAATTTGCCGCAGATGCCCGCATCATCATTGCTAAAAAACAAAACGATTAACCCACTTTTTTCTAAAACGTACACATATGAAAAATTCCTTCCTGCTCATTTTTTGCCTTTCGGCTTTTTTTGCCTGCCGCAAAGTAGACAAAGTGTCGTCGTATAACAACGATAGCACTATCGATAGACAAGTAAAATCCATTGTTACCAATGGCATCGGATATACCGATTCTGCCAACTATAGCTACGACCTCCAACGTCGCCTAGTAGCTTTTTCCAACATACACACCGATAGTTTGGCTGGCAATACCCTCGCCAAACAAACAAACCGCTACCAATTCAGCTATTTGGGTACCGAGCAAACTCCTTATGCATTTGTTTACATCAACGATACGTTGGTGCAACGCCACAAAGTATGGTACAACGGTTTGTTACCTATTCTTGACTCCTGCACCAACGAAACGCCCACGGGCATTATGCTAAGTACACAATACACCGATATTATCTATGATAGTGGATATATTGCAGCTACAACTACCGTTCCGGCTATTCGCGACAGATTAACATATACTACCTATGCTACCACAAGCCCCAATTCCAATGCCTATGGACTTGCAAGTACTGTAGAGTTAAAATATCGGGCACGTAGAGGACTTGGTTACGTATATGGATTGCTCGATTCTTCTAGTAATACCATCTACAATATTTCCAACCCTAACCAATCGATTACCTACACACGTGTAGCCTCTTTCATGAGCTTCGATAATCCTTTATATTTTCCGTATATAGCCAATATTTTGGCCTACGATGGCTATCCTTTTTTCAACCGCTTTTTGCCTGTTTCCGAAATTCACCGTGTATCTTCCGTATCGGCAGCTAGGAATAAGTTTTTTGTTTACACTTTCGATGGATATGCCCGCCCAACACAAATTGTTACACTCGATAACGATACCAAATTGGTTTTGGCTGTAAGTACGTGGCGTTATTAATCCTACACCTTGCTATTCTTTCCAACCTATCAATAATGGGGCTACACGGTAGCCCTATTGTTATTATGAGCCAAGGGCCGGTACTACGTATGGAGCGGCATGGGCGTTGGCACCATTCATCGGTAGATATTCTATTCCTCTTTTGTACATTTGTTTTTGATATATGAATTATACATTCGCACATTTAAGGTTGGTATTGGTAATTTTCCTGTTGGCTATTTGTAGTAACATCCATGCCAAACCAAAGCCTATTTTTCTAATGGCTTATTTTAAAGACAATGGCGTAGCGGGCGTATTTTTAGCCGCAAGTACCGATGGTATTCATTATCAAACGGTCAACAATGGAAAACCCATTATGGCACCGCCTGCTTGGCCGGGGCAAAACCTTACCCGCGATCCCTCCATTTTGTACCACAACGGTAAGTTTAGAATGGTGTGGACCTCGCATTGGACGGGCAAAATATTTGGCTATGCCGAATCTACCGATTTGCTCAATTGGTCTACACCCGTACAAGTAAACGCTGTACCCACCACAGCACCTGCTGATGAACAGCCTATTAATGTGTGGGCTCCCGAAATTCACTGGAATCCCTTTAATAAGGAGTATTTTATACTGTATGCCCTTACCACGCCCAAAGAACGCTTTAATGGCAACAATAGCGACAATAGCGGAAAAAATCAAACCCAATACGATAACCGTATATACATAACCCGCACTACCAACGGACAAATCTTTACCGATGGGAAGTTGTTTTTTGACCAAGGTTTCAGTTGTATTGATGCAGTCATGCAATGGAATAAAGTACAGCGCAATTGGGTAATGGTGGTAAAAAATTCCCGTAATCCCGATTTGCAAGATCGTCCGGGTCGTAACTTATGCATTACCTATGCCAATAAAAATTTATCAGAACCCAATTTTACACCTGTATCTGCGCCAATCGTGGGTACGCACTCGCCAATATTTAGTCACCCCCATTTGCAAAAATCAATGGCAGAGGGGCCAAGCTTGGTGTATCACAACAAATTGTGGTGGTTGTATTGGGATGAGCCGGCCGGTAATCATTTACAATTGGCCACATCGCCCAATTTGCAACAATGGACCCACATCAAAGAAGCTAGTTTCCCCGATAAAGCCCAACACGGAACGGTATTCGTAGTGTCGCAAAAACTAGTACAGCATTTGTTGCCATCTACTTTCAACGGTGAGTAGTGCAATTGTTTAAAGCGCCTCTAATGCGTAGTTGTGCACATTTTTGGGTCAAATTATAGAAAGGTTTTATTCGGTGGTAAAATATCTAGTTTCAAAATCGATCACCTTTGTTTACCACATAGTCATCATAAAAAAGGTTGATGGAATCGATGCCACCAACCTTTTTTATGGGCTACTGTACTTAGTTAACGCACAGTAGTCTGTTAAGTATGCATCCTTTAAAAATTAAGACCTAAACTAATATACGCTCCAACGCCTGTAGACCCATCAAGTAAATAAGGCATTAGTCCTGCCCTAAAATTGAGACCTCCTGTTGTAGGTTGGCTTCGGTAGCCCAAATTCAGGGTTGTAAAAAACAGTGTTTGGCTGCCTTCTTGAGTACGAGTGTCAAAAATATCGTCGTAGCCAGTGCTATTGTTCACAATAATGAGGGTGCCATTTAAGCCTGCCTCAAAAAAACGACCTTTACGTATATTGCCCGCCAAGTAATTAATGCCCAAAGGAAGGGTTACAAACTTAAAGGAATTATTAAAGCTATAGCCAATACCTGCCCGATAACCCAAGCCATCGGTTTGCTTCTTGAATCTTCTGTCGTAGTTAGCAGAGAGTACAACGCCAGCGCCACCGGCTTCTACAAAAAAGGCTTGTGGTGGTCGGTCGGTAAAGATTTTTTTCTTGGCTTCTTTTTTCAAATAAACGGTGTCTTGTGCTTTTGTAAATAAGCAAAAACAAATTGTTGCCATTAGAATAGCAGTCCTTTTCATACTTTTTATAATTTGTAGGCGAAGATATATGGAAATAAAATACGGTCTAAGTGGTAGTTGTAAAATTATTTTTCATGTAAAAAGTACTCACTTGCATTGGTGCTCACCGAAAATAAAGAGTGTTCCTTTATGACGATTGAAAGCAAGGCTTAAAGGTACCTGTAAACTTTATGATTAAGCACGTTTATACCAAAGCCATTTCTAAAGTTGCGTTTACAAGCACAGATATACTTTAGAAACAACAAACAAGTGAATTTGGCATAGGTAGAAAACATGCGTAAAAGCTCCATGCACCCCTGCAAGGCGTTTTCG